>NZ_JBWKAI010000011.1:0-55451 GCF_056500955.1 Streptococcus sp. F2 | reverse complement strand
GGAGAGCCTTTTTATTTTGTTCAGATGAGGTGGTTTAAGCACGGAAACAGCCATTTTTATCTAAAAACACTAAAAAAGACAAACACAAAATCGATATTTGTCTTCAATCTGAAATCCAGTGTTAAACTGGATTTTTTATTGAGTGAGAAAAATAATAATATCCTCTTTACTAACTAGACTTGGCTTCTCGAGGGTTTTAGTGAGATAATTAGATTGGAATCGTGATAGATTAGGTACAGTAGTTATATGATAATGGTTTCTGAAAGTTTTTAAGTCTAAATTAAGAGACATACTTTCGGAATTCAGATAATAAATGGGTATTTTGGATTCTTGTGTTGCTTTTATTAAACGAGGCATGAAGCGTCTACAATGAGGACATGTTGCTCGTCCTGTATAAAGGTAAAAAATTTTTTTGTTTGCCATCATGGTTTGTATCTCACTAATAGAGACCGATTTTAAGAAATGACTGCTTTTTTGATAAGACGAGATAGCCTTAGCTTCATTATCTGATAAATAGTCTTTAGCGGTAGCATGGCTAATATTAGGCTGTAAAAGTGTCAGCAACAATATGAATATCAAAAGTGATCGTTTTTTAATCATTCACAAGCCCAACCATCGTGATCACGGTCTAAATGTGTTGCGTAACCGGGTTGCCCCTGTTGAATAGGCGCTGCTCCAGCGTTCCGCATTTCAGTGCAGTTAGCATAGTAAGTGCGAGGTGCTTGAGCAAATTGTTGTTGTTGTGTTGCTGCTGCCTGTACTTCTCGTTCTTGTGCTTCACGAGTCTCTATTGCAGAAATCACCGCGTTTATGCGATTAGTGAAAGTAGTTTTTTGGTCAATATTTGAAAGAAGATTAACTTTGGCTTGAGCACTAGCAACATTATCGCGAATTTGATTATTTTCAAGTTGCTGGATGGCTAGTTCTGCGTCATTTGTAGCAACTTGTTGAATTTCTTGTTCTTTAATTATCTTGGTAACTGAATCAATACGACTAATAAGTGCACTTCTCAGGTTAGCATCAGAAATAAGGTTTACTCTTTGCTTAGCGCCTTCGACTAAATGTCTAGTTTTATTGATTTCTAACTCTTTAACGTTAGCTTCAGCTTCTGTTAAATAAAGAATTTGCTCTAGGTTGTTAAATTGCTTCTGTAGGCCCTCTCTGTTTTTAGAGTTTTTAATTTGTCTGATAGCTCCCCTTGCTTTTTCTAGATTTGTTCGATTAGTAGTTTTTTCTAAAAAAATAAGAGCCTGCTTAGCTTCCTGAATTCTTCTGTCTTCATCACGAGAGCTGCTATCTTTTGGTTGTTGAGCTAGTTTCTTAGCTATAGGCTTTATTACTGCTTTAGAAGAAGTTTGAGGTATTGTTTTAGCTTTGTTGGAATTATTGGCAAGACCTGATCCCAGGACAATGGTGCCAATTAATCCGACCACGGTTACTGCAATAGCATAATTTTTTCGTTTTGTATTAGGTCTCTTTTTGCTGTAGAACCATAATCCGATAATTCCTGCAATTAAAATAAATGGCATTAGCATTAAAAGGATGCTAAGAACGATGATTCCTAGTGTAAAGTACAAAATAATTGTGAGACAACTTTTGTGTTTCATTATTTAATCCATTCCTTAATTTTTATGTTAATTTTACACTTTTTAATCTTTAATGTAAACGCTTATTTGCATATAAAATCATTTTTTGATAACACAATAAGGTTTTCTTTTGAAATGATAACTAGCTATTAGGTACCCTTTCATGCTACAATATTCTCAAAAGTTACCAAAGGAGTTTGCTATGTCAGGATTTTTAGAACAACGATTAGAACAATGCCAAAAGTTGATGGCAGAGAAGGGGCTAGAGGCTCTTCTGGTTACTCATTTAACCAATATTTACTACCTGACAGGTTTTTCGGGGACTGCAGCTACTGTTTTAATAACAGCCAGTCGTCGTATTTTCATCACAGACTCACGTTATACCTTGATTGCTAAAGCTAGTGTTCAAGGCTTTGATATTATCGAAAGCCGCACGCCGCTCAAGGTTGTGGCAGAATTGTTAGAGGCTGATAGAGTAGATTACCTTGGTTTTGAAGACCAAGTTGCCTTTTCGTTTTATCAGACCATGCAAACAGAACTGTCAGGAATAACCTTGCTTGCTCAGTCGGGCTTTATGGAGACTTTACGTCTCATTAAGGATACTTCTGAAATCGAGACCATTGCTAAAGCTTGCTCGATCTCTGACAAGGCATTTGAAGATGCCCTTGATTTTATTAAACCAGGGACAACCACTGAACGTGACCTTGCTAATTTTTTAGATTTTCGCATGCGTCAGTATGGTGCTACCGGAACGTCATTTGATACCATTGCAGCTTCAGGCTATCGCTCTGCTATGCCTCATGGACGCGCCAGTGACAAGGTTATCCAGAATGGAGAGAGCTTGACCATGGACTTTGGTTGCTACTACAACCACTATGTTAGTGATATGACGAGGACCATTCATATTGGCCAAGTTACTGATGAAGAACGTGAGATTTATGCTCTTGTTCTGGCTGCTAACAAGGCTCTCATTGATAAAGCTAGCGCTGGCATGACTTATAGCGACTTTGACGGTATTCCGCGCCAACTCATCACTGAGGCTGGTTATGGTAGTCACTTCACACATGGCATTGGTCATGGTATCGGGCTTGACACCCATGAGAATCCGTTTTTTGGGAAATCTGAGCAACTTCTCCAAGCAGGAATGGTGGTAACAGACGAGCCAGGAATCTATCTGGATAATAAATATGGCGTCCGTATTGAAGATGACTTGGTCATCACAGAAACTGGTTGTCAAGTATTGACCTTGGCACCAAAGGAACTGATTGTGTTGTAAATTATCTTAGGGAAGGATTAGAAGGACGAAGCAATGACAAATCGTTTATCATGGCAAGATTACTTTATGGCCAATGCAGAGCTTATTTCCAAACGCTCTACTTGTGACCGTGCTTTTGTGGGAGCTGTTTTGGTAAAGGATAATCGTATTATTGCCACGGGCTATAATGGTGGTGTTTCTGCCACAGATAATTGTAATGAAGCGGGCCATTATATGGAAGATGGACATTGCATCAGGACCGTTCATGCTGAAATGAATGCTTTGATTCAATGTGCGAAAGAAGGGATTTCGACTGACGGAACTGAAATTTATGTAACGCATTTTCCCTGTATCAACTGTACCAAGGCTTTGTTGCAGGCTGGGATTAAAAAGATTACTTACAAAGCACATTATCGTCCGCACCCGTTTGCGATTGAACTAATGGAGAAAAAGGGAGTTGCGTACGTGCAACACGACGTGCCTCACATCATTTTGGGTGGTAAGGAAGGACCTAATGATTAGCTTGGGTGAATGGTCATAAAAGATTTGAGCCTAGGGCGCTTTTGTGGTAAAATGAAGTGATAATATTTTAGTAAGAGGTAAATAATAATGATTGAAGCAAGTAAGCTTAAAGCCGGTATGACATTCGAATCAGAAGGAAAATTAATTCGTGTCCTTGAAGCTAGTCACCATAAACCAGGTAAAGGAAACACAATCATGCGTATGAAATTGCGTGATGTGCGTACAGGGTCTACCTTTGACACAACTTACCGTCCAGATGAAAAATTTGAGCAAGCTATCATTGAAACTGTTCCAGCACAATACCTATATAAAATGGATGACACTGCTTACTTCATGAATACTGACACTTATGATCAGTACGAAATTCCAGTTGCTAACGTTGAGCAAGAGTTACTTTACATTCTTGAAAACTCAGACGTTAAAATCCAATTCTATGGAAGCGAAGTGATTGGAGTGACTGTTCCAACAACCGTTGAATTGACTGTTGCCGAAACACAACCATCTATCAAAGGAGCAACTGTCACAGGTTCTGGTAAACCTGCAACTCTTGAAACAGGTCTTGTGGTCAACGTTCCAGACTTTATCGAAGCTGGTCAAAAACTAATCATCAACACTGCAGAAGGTACTTACGTTTCTCGTGCTTAATCCTTTGTCAGAACAGGTTAGTCTAAAGAAGAGAAAGGAAATGCTATGACAACTGAACATATCGGTGAAATCGTTATTTCACCACGAGTACTTGAGGTTATTACTGGGATTGCTACCACACAAGTTGAGGGCGTTCATTCCCTTCATAACAAAAAAATGGCAGATAGCTTTAATAAAGCAAGTCTAGGCAAAGGGGTTTACCTTCAAACACAAGAAGGTGGTAGCGTAACTGCAGATATCTATGTTTATTTGCAGTATGGTGTTAAGGTTCCTATGGTCTCTATGGCTATTCAAAAAGCTGTCAAATCAGCGGTATATGATATGGCAGAAGTGACAATCTCAGCAGTCAATATCCATGTTGAAGGAATTGTTCCTGAAAAGACACCAAAACCAGATTTGAAGTCACTGTTTGATGAGGATTTTTTGGATGACTAAAAGTTTTCAAAATTCAAGAAGAGACTTACGTGAGCGTGCTTTTCAAGCCTTGTTCAGCATGGAAATGGGTGGTGATTTCTTGGTTGCCTCTCAATTTGCTTATGACTATGATAAGGTCGTGGATGAAGGAAATGAGGCTTTGGAATTGCCAATTTTCTTATTAAATCTTGTCAACGGGGTTAACGATCACAAAGAAGAACTTGATCGCACGATTTCAGAACATTTGAAGACGGGCTGGTCATTAGAACGCTTAACGGTGACTGATAAAACCTTGTTACGTTTAGGACTTTTTGAAATCAAGTATTTCAACGAGACGCCTGATCGTGTGGCCTTAAATGAAATCATTGAGGTTGCTAAAAAATATTCTGATGAAACGTCTGCCAAATTTATTAATGGCTTGCTTAGCCAATTTGTTTCAGAAGCTTCTTCAGCAAGTAACTAAAGATAAATCGGACCAATCTTAAATTGGTCCGATTTTATGTGTTGTCTTGTGACTATCAAAAAAGCAAACAGGCTACTCTCGTCTTTTTAAAGAGTTCTCCGGTTTGCTTTTTTTTTAGAGTAATTTCTGAGGGACACTAAATGCTTTCTCCTGGGAGTAAGGTAATTGGCAAAATATAATCCTTGCTGGTTTTCTCTCCCTTAATTTTTTTGAGAAGCACTTCGACGCTGAGTTTTGCGATTTCTTCGATAGGTTGCTTGATGGTCGCTAATTGAGGGACATATTGTTCCACAAAAGTAGTGCCGTCATAACCAATTATTTTCATGTCTTGTGGGATAGCAATGTCTAGCTGCTTGGCGACCTTCATGATTAAAATAGCAGTGAGATCGTCCGAAACAAAGAGACCGTCAGGTTTTCGGGTTGCCAAAATAGATTTGATTTCCATTTCACGACGGATAGGAGAGAGGTCGTTTGGCAATTTGATGATTTCAGCACTTCGTTTGAGCTGGTAGTTAAAGCCTAATTGACGAAGACCTGTCGGCGATTCGGAATTGTCGTTACCTGTAATCATGATAATTTTTTGACAGCCATGTTTTTGTAAGGTTTGGGCTGCTAGTTTTCCGCCTTCAAAATTATCTGAGGCAACGATTGGAATGTTAGGAGCCAAGTTACGGTCAAAGGCTACAATTGGTGCTTCGACACGCTCGTAATCATCAATACCTAGATTGTGACTAGAGGAAATGATACCATCTACTTGGTTAGCAGCGAGCATTTCTAAGTATTCGCGTTCTTTGACAGGATTGTGTTCGCTGTTGCAAATAATAGTTTTGTAGCCGTGTTTAAACAATTCAATTTCCAGATGTTCGATCAGTTCGGCATAAAAGATATTACTGATATTAGGAAAAATTAGGCCGATGAGCTGAGCTGATTTTCCTTGTAAACTTCTGGCTAGGTTATTGGGCTTATACCCCAATTTTCGCATGGCCTTGTTGACCTTATCCACTGTTTTTTGAGATAAGTAGCCCTTTTTGTTGATCACACGTGACACCGTTGTCGGACTGACCCCTGCCAAGGCTGCTACGTCTGTTAATTTTGCCACCACTTGCCTAATACCTCATTTCATAATAATACCCAGAAACGTGTCCCTCCAATAATTGGATTCCTGTTTGTCCCTGATGTGGAAAGACACGGCTGGTAAGAACCCTTTGTCCTTGGTTAACAAAGATTTCAAGGATAGACTTATCCACATAGATATTAAGTGTAACACGGCCTGGAGACATTTGGCAAGAGCGTACGGTACCATAATCCTGGGCGTATTGGACCCCAGCTTTACTTCGATCAATGCCGATTTGCCCTTGGTCTGTATCTATCGTTAGGATTAGCCCGTTGCCAGCTTGGTCTGCAAATAAGACTAAGCTGACTTTTTCTTGGCTCGGAATCGTCAATTCCAATTCGTAACAGTTGGAACTGTCTATTTTATTATGGAATAATTCTGCCGGCCCTCGAAGGTCTTTTAGGGCTGAAACAGGTGCTTGATAGAGAATTCCGTCTCTAATCCTTAATTCTTTGACTAAGCTAAGAGCTCCTTGATAGTCATAAGAATCTGTTGGGTAATCAATATCTGGTAGCCCAATCCATGATACAGCTAAAGCCCTGCCATCTGGAGCATTAAAGGCTTGAGTAGCATAAGCCTCAAACCCAAAATCAAGGTTTTGCAAGGGACCGCCATCTAGTAATTTGCCGGTTTCTGGATGGAAATCTTGGAAAATTTTATAGGTATTGGGGTAGATATTTTGATAATCTAATTCGGACTTGGCTAGTCCTTGTGGGCTGAAAATCAAGACGGGTTTGTCGTCGACAAAGACAAGATTAGGACATTCGATCATGTATTCTGTACCAGAATCGTCAAAGTCCAAATCTGCGATAAATTGCCAGTTATCCACATGATTGTCCACAGCTTTATAAAGTTTAATTTTTCCTTTGTAATTTAAATATTGGGCTCCGATAATGGCATAGAAGTGCCCTTGATAAGAAAATACCTGCGGGTCTCGGAAGTGTTCGGTCACGTCATCAGGTTGTTCAATCAATACCTGTGGCATTTTGGAAATATTTCCTTGTTTATCCATCCACGCGCCAACCTGTAATGGTGTTCTGACCCAATTGGCATCTCGAACATTACCAGTGTAAAAGAGAAAAAGCCTGTCATCAATGGCATAAGCAGAGCCGGAGTAAGCACCATGGCTATCGTTAGGATGGTCTGGCAAAAGACGGCTTCCTGTTTCCGTAAAATGGACAAGGTCTGTGGAGGTCATGTGTACCCATTGCTTCAAACCATGAGCAGCGCCATAAGGCCAATTTTGATAAAAGAGGTGGAAACGACCATCGAAATAAGAGAAGCCATTGGGGTCGTTGAGTAGTCCTGTTCGGGGCTCAACGTGAAACCGACTTCTCCAAGGAGATTGGGCTATTTTTTTGATGATGGCCTCATAGTCTTTTTGGCTCCATTCCTCATAGGGGCGGTAGCGGACAGCTTGTGGTAGATCCATAAGAAAGCTCCTTGTTTGACAGTTATTGTTATTAATATACTAAACGTTTTCTTTTTAAAAATCAATGTTTTAATGCAAATAAAATAAAAATATGTCAAACGCTTGACATAAAAAATATTAGTGATAAAATGATAGTCAAGAAGTGAAGCGGATTCACTACCGTCGGTCAAGTAGGTTCTCAGCAGCAAAGCTTGTAGAATTGGTGAAGGCTGACACCAAATGAAAAAGGAGATGTTGTAGCCATGGATAATCGTCAGATTGCAACTGAAGTGATTGAGGCTTTAGGTGGCCGAGAAAATGTGAGAAGTGTTGCCCACTGTGCAACTCGCCTTCGCGTGATGGTTCATGATGAAGGAAAGATTGATAAGGAAAAAGCAGAAGCTATTGATAAAGTAAAGGGAGCTTTCATTAACTCTGGTCAATATCAGATGATTTTTGGGACAGGTACCGTTAATAAAATTTATGACGAAGTCGTTGCTCTTGGTTTACCAACATCATCTACTAGTGAGCAAAAGGCAGAAGCTGCTAAGCAGGGCAATGTGTTCCAACGGGCGATTCGTACGTTTGGGGATGTGTTTGTTCCTATTATTCCAGCTATTGTGGCAACAGGTCTCTTTATGGGTGTTCGTGGCTTGGTGACTCAGCCAGCCATCATGGATTTGTTTGGAGTACATGAATACGGAGAAAACTTCCTCATGTATACCCGCATCCTAACGGATACTGCCTTTGTCTACTTGCCAGCTTTAGTGGCTTGGTCAGCCTTTAGGGTATTTGGGGGTAACCCTATTATCGGTATTGTTTTAGGCTTGATGTTGGTGTCTAATGAATTGCCAAACGCCTGGGTAGTTGCCTCTGGTGGGGATGTTAAACCACTTACTTTCTTTGGATTCGTTCCTGTTGTTGGTTACCAGGGAACTGTGTTGCCAGCCTTCTTTGTTGGTCTGGTAGGGGCGAAGCTTGAGAAATGGTTACATAAACGAGTGCCAGAAGCTTTGGACTTATTGGTCACACCATTTTTAACGTTTGCTATTATGAGTGCTTTAGGGTTATTCGTGATTGGACCAGTCTTCCATTCTCTTGAAAACCTTGTTCTGGCTGGGACACAGGCCGTCTTGCATTTGCCGTTTGGTATTGCAGGCTTGATTGTTGGGGGAATCCAACAATTAATCGTAGTGACTGGTATTCACCATATCTTTAACTTCTTGGAAGCGCAGCTAATTGCCAATACCGGAAAAGATCCTTTCAATGCTTACCTAACAGCAGCAACAGCTGCTCAAGCTGGAGCTACCTTAGCTGTTGCTGTTAAAACCAAATCAACAAAACTAAAAGGTCTGGCCTTTCCATCAACCTTGTCAGCTCTTTTAGGGATTACTGAACCAGCTATTTTTGGGGTCAATCTCCGTTATCCAAAAGTCTTTGTTTCAGGTCTTATTGGTGGTGCCTTAGGTGGTTGGGTTGCTGGGCTCTTTGGCATTGCAGGAACTGGTTTTGGGATTACGGTCTTACCAGGAACTCTCCTTTACTTGAATGGCCAATTATTACAATACCTTGTGACTATGCTTGTCGGTCTTGGGGTAGCCTTTGCGATTGCTTATATTTGGGGTTATCAAGATAGAGAAGCCCTTCCGTTACCAGCTGTCGAAGTTGATCAAACGCCTGATCAGACAGCCCTGGCAGAGGAAACTTTATATAGTCCTTTGAATGGAACGGTTGTAGATTTAGCAGCTGTTTCAGACCCTGTCTTTTCATCAGGTGCTATGGGTCAAGGCTTAGCAATTAAGCCAGAAGATAACGCCCTCTACTCACCAGTTGATGGCAAAGTTGAAATTGTCTTTGAAACAGGTCATGCTTACGCAATTACTTCAACCCAGGGAGCAGAAATATTACTCCATATTGGCATTGACACTGTTTCAATGGCGGGAGATGGTTTTGTTTCTCTTGTGACAGCAGGACAGATGGTGAAAAAAGGTGACCTTCTTGGACAGTTTGACTCTACCAAGATTGCGCAGGCAGGATTGGATGATACAACGATGATAATCGTAACCAACAGTAACGACTACCACAACATTAATCTCCTAGCTCAAGGAAAAGTTGCGGTTGGTGATCAACTGGCAATTGTAAGATAAAGTGAAAAGAGTTGGATAATCAACTCTTTTTCCATGTAAGTGATGAAAAATAACAAGAAAATGATAGCATCCTAAAAACCTTAAATTTGTGTTATTTTACCTATACTTTGTACCTTGTTTTTTTTGAGAAGGTGTTGTTATACTATAGGCGAACCAAAGGAATGCGCTTACAATTCCGGAGTAACAACCGAGAAGCCACGACTTGGTATCAAAAATAAGGAGTGTCCAAATGGATAAACGTTTGTTGGTTAAAAGAACACTGGGGTGTGTCTGTTCTGCAACATTGATGGGAGCAATTTTAGGGACCCACCATGATTCACTCATTTCTGTAAAAGCGGAGGAGAAGATAACTCAAGTTAGTCAAACGGGTACGTCTATTGATGACTTGCATTACTTGTCTGAAAACAGTAAAAAAGAATTTAAAGAGGAGCTTTCAAAAGAAAAAGTACCAGAAAAGGTTAAAGAGATATTATCAAAGGCTCAGCAGGCCAACAAACAAGCTCAAGAACTTGCCGAAATGAAAGTTCCTGATAAAATACCAATGAAACCATTAAATGGACCTCTTTATGGTGGTTATTTTAGAACTTGGCATGATAAGACATCTGATCCGTTGGAAAAAGATAAAGTTAATTCAATGGGGGAGCTTCCTAAAGAAGTAGATCTTGCCTTTGTTTTTCATGATTGGACAAAAGACTATAGTCTCTTTTGGAAAGAATTAGCCACCAAACATGTGCCAAAGTTAAATAAGCAAGGAACACGTGTCATTCGTACCATTCCATGGCGCTTCTTAGCTGGTGGAGATAACAGCGGCATTGCAGAAGATGCTAGTAAATATCCAAATACACCCGAGGGGAATAAAGCTTTAGCCAAAGCTATTGTTGATGAATATGTTTATAAATACAATCTAGATGGCTTAGATGTGGATATTGAACATGATAGTATCCCGAAGGTAAATGGAGAAGCTAGTGACGAAAATCTCAAGCGATCTATTGATGTTTTTGAAGAGATTGGGAAATTAATTGGACCAAAAGGTGCTGATAAATCGCGTCTGTTTATCATGGATAGCACCTACATGGCTGATAAAAACCCATTGATTGAGCGAGGAGCTCCTTATATTGATTTGTTATTGGTGCAGGTCTATGGTTCCCAAGGAGAACAAGGTGAGTTTCAAAATGATACCAAATCAGTGACGAAAACCCCTGAAGAACGATGGCAAGGTTACAGCAAGTATATACGCCCTGAACAATACATGATTGGTTTTTCTTTCTATGAGGAAAAAGCAGGCAGTGGCAATCTTTGGTATGATATTAATGCTCGAAAGGACGAGGACACGGCAAATGGAATTAACGATGATATAACTGGAACTCGTGCAGAACGATATGCAAGGTGGCAACCTAAAACAGGTGGTGTTAAAGGAGGGATTTTCTCCTATGCCATTGACCGCGATGGTGTAGCTCATCAACCTAAACAAATAGCTGAAAAAGACAAACAGAGTGTGAAAAATAATCGGCCTCAGATTTCAGAAATTACTGACAACATTTTCCACTCAAACTATAGTGTCTCCAAGACATTAAAGACAGTTATGCTAAAAGATAAAGCGTATGATTTGATTGATGAGAAAGATTTTCCGGATAAGGCGTTGCGAGAAGCTGTGATGGCGCAGGTTGGAACCAGAAAAGGTGATTTGGAACGTTTCAATGGCACATTGCGATTGGATAATCCAGCGATTCAAAGTTTAGAAGGTCTAAATAAGTTTAAAAAATTAGCTCAATTAGACTTGATTGGCTTATCTCGCATTATAAAGCTTGACCAATCTGTTTTACCAGCTAATATGAAACCAGGCAAAGATACCTTGGAAACAGTTCTTGAAACCTATAAAAAGAATGGCAAAGAAGAACCTGCTATTATTCCGCCAGTATCTCTAACTGTTTCTGGTTTAACTGGTCTGAAAGAATTAGATTTGTCAGGTTTTGACCGTGAGACCTTGGCTGGTATTGATGCCGCTACTCTAACGTCTTTAGAAAAAGTTGATATTTCTGACAACAAACTTGATTTAGCTCCAAAAACAGAAAATCGCCAGATTTTTGATGTGATGCTATCAACTGTTAACAATAATGCTGGCATCAGTGAACAGAGCATTAAATTTGATAACCAAAAACCTGCCGGGAATTATCCACAAACCTACGGGGCAACTAACCTACAGTTACCAGTAAGACAGGAGAAAATTGATTTACAACATCAGCTTTTGTTTGGAACTATTACGAATCAAGGAACTCTAATTAATAGCGAAGCAGACTATAAGACTTACCGAAATCAGAAAATTGCTGGACGTAACTTTGTTGACCCAGACTATCCTTACAATAACTTTAAAGTTTCTTATGATAACTATACCGTTAAAGTAACAGATTCCACCCTGGGAACCACTACTGACAAAATGCTAGCAACTGATAAAGAAGAGACCTATAAAGTTGACTTTTTTAGCCCAACAGATAAAACAAAAGCTGTTCATACTGCCAAAGTGATTGTTGGTGACGAAAAAACCATGATGGTTAATTTGGCAGAAGGCGCAACAGTTATTAAGAGTGAAAATGATGAAAATGCCCAAAAAGTTTTTAATGGCATCATGGAATATAATCCTTTATCGTTTAACAATAAATCTTCCATTATCTTTGAAATTAAAGATCCTAGCTTAGCTAAATACTGGCGCCTTTTCAATGATAGCAGTAAAGATAAAAAAGACTATATCAAGGAAGCAAAACTGGAAGTCTTTACAGGCCAGCTTAATGCTG
Organism: Streptococcus sp. F2; assembly: GCF_056500955.1. NCBI lineage: Bacteria > Bacillati > Bacillota > Bacilli > Lactobacillales > Streptococcaceae > Streptococcus > Streptococcus sp. F2. Next base: position 43,105 of record NZ_JBWKAI010000011.1, on the reverse strand, counting down.
AGGCAGACGTGAAAACGATTTTGGAAAAACCAGATAATTGGGTAACCGTTTCAACCTATTCAGGGGAAGAAAAGGTATTTAGTCATTCACTGGATAATATTAGTGCCAAGTACTGGAGAGTAACCGTTGACAACAAGAAAGATCAATATGGTTATGTTTCCCTCCCTGAACTGCAAATTCTAGGTTATCCGTTACCTAACGCTGACACTATCATGAAAACAGTAACTGTTGCTAAAGAGTTGTCTCAACAGAAGGATAAGTTTCCCCAACAGCTTCTCGATGAGTTAACAGCAAAAGAAGCAGTTGTAGAAGCTTCTTTAAATAGCAAGTTGTTTGATACAGGAGTTATCAATACGAATGTGGAAGCCCTGAAAAACGTTGTTGATGAATGCTTAGCCTATGAAAAGAATAAAGAAACTGCCTTTAAAGCCACAGAAGATTATCGGGCAGCAGTAAACGGAGTGAAGGCAGAAAGTGTGACTGTTGAAGAGATGGCACAGTTGAAAGATTTAATAGGAAAAGCTGCTCATCTTAATAGTAAGATTGATGCTAAATTGGCTGACCGCGAATATGATAAAGACCTGTTGGGGTTAATTGGCGAATTGACCAATATCACGAGAACAGTAAAGTCCTTTGTTAAGTAGTGGGAGATATAAGCTTTCCCGAAAGGTGAGGATGTTAGTAATTATTGGACCGTTTATTAAGTAATGCGAAATTTTTAGAAACAGTGTTTCTCATATTAGCTCGTAAAGGATAACTAAAAATCTGAGATTGATAGTCCCAGGTTTTTAGTCTTTTGTAGATTTTAGTGCTAAACTGAGGCAGGGTAAAATAGCAGAGGGAATGTTTTCGCATGAGCAACGCCTGCTTCTAGCAAGGCTTTTGTTATAATAAGGATAATTATAAAAAGGAGAAAATATGGGAAAATTATATGGAAGTATTGAAGCCGGCGGGACAAAGTTTGTTTGCGCCGTGGGTGATGAGGAGTTTACAGTGGTGGATAAAACACAATTTCCGACCACAACACCAGAGGAAACGATTGCGCAAACCATCGCATATTTTAAAGCTTTCGAGGCTGATTTGGCTGGTATTGCGGTTGGCTCTTTTGGGCCAATTGATATTGATCCGTCGTCAGAGACTTACGGTTATATCACAACCACTCCTAAGCCAGGCTGGGCTAACGTAGACTTGCTGGGGCAGTTGTCTACCGCTTTTGAGATTCCTTTTGATGTGACGACAGATGTCAACAGCTCTGCTTATGGCGAAGCCCTTGCTCGTCCAGGTGTAGAAAGTCTGGTGTACTATACGATTGGTACCGGTATTGGTGCTGGAGCCATTCAAAAAGGTGAATTTGTTGGAGGATTAGGTCATACGGAAGCAGGGCATACCTATGTCATGGCCCATCCAGAGGATGTGGAACATGGCTTTCTGGGTGTTTGTCCTTTCCATAAGGGATGTCTAGAAGGCATGGCTTCTGGCCCTAGTCTTGAAGCTAGAACAGGAACAAGGGGTGAATTGATTGAACAGGATGCCAGTGTATGGGATGTTCAAGCTTTTTATATTGCCCAAGCAGCCCTACAAGCGACAATGCTCTATCGACCACAAGTGATTGTTTTTGGAGGTGGTGTTATGGCGCAAGACCATATGGTAATGCGCGTGCACGAAAAATTTAAAACCCTCTTAAATGACTATCTTCCTGTCCCTGATTTGCCAGACTATATTGTCACGCCAGCAGTTGCTGATAATGGCTCTGCTACCTTGGGCAATTTTGCCTTAGCTAAATGGGCGGCAGAAGGCAAGTAGGAAATATCCTTTTTGCTGGTTAGGAAAAAGAAAGCAGAGCTCAGCAGAACGTGCTATAATAAACAAAGAATACTATCAGAAACGAGGAAACTTATGTCAGAACCATTATTTCTAAAATCAACCATGCATGATAGAATTTGGGGAGGAACCAAGTTAAGAGATGTCTTTTCTTACGACATTCCAAGCGAAACAACTGGTGAGTATTGGGCTATTTCTGCTCATCCGAATGGCGTTTCAACGGTAATGAATGGGCGTTATAATGGCCAACCTCTAAACACATTATATGCGGCTGAGCCTGCTTTATTTGGTAATCCTAAAGAAGATGTCTTTCCTTTATTGACTAAGATTTTGGACGCTAATGACTGGCTAAGTGTCCAAGTTCACCCTGATGATGCTTATGGACTTGAGCATGAAGGGGAATTAGGCAAGACAGAATGCTGGTATATTATTTCCGCCGAAGAAGGTTCAGAAATTGTTTATGGCCATCAAGCCAAGTCTAAAGAAGAACTTCGTACCATGATTGAAGCTGGCGATTGGGATGATTTACTGACTCGCATACCAGTTAAAGCAGGGGATTTTTTCTATGTTCCGAGCGGCACCATGCATGCGATTGGCAAGGGGATTCTTATTTTAGAAACTCAGCAATCCTCTGATACCACTTATCGAGTGTATGACTTTGATCGCAAAGATGCCAATGGCAATCGTCGTGACCTACACATTGAAAAATCAATTGATGTTTTAACTATTGGTAAGCCTGAAAACAGTGTGCCTGCCACCATGGTTTTAGATAATATCACAGCAACAACCTTAGTATCAACACCATTTTTCACTGTTTACAAGTGGTTAACGAGTCAAATGGTGGATATGAAACAGTCTGCCCCTTATCTGCTCGTCAGTGTCTTAAATGGTCAAGGAAAACTGTATGTTGACCAAGAGGCTTATGACTTGGAGAAAGGCATGCACTTTATCTTGCCAAACGATGTGAAGTCATGGTCATTCGATGGACAATTGGAAATGATTGTCAGTCATCCCAACCATCCGATGTAATTTCATGGCAGAAAAATGAGAAGAAAAAGGAAGCGCTTTAGGTTTCCTTTTTCTTTGATATCTTTATCATGATTTCTTGAACTGCCTGCCTATTTATGTTAGAATGAAATGATTAGACGATCGAAAGGAAAGAGAATGGCCAATATTCTACGCAAAGTCATCGAAAATGACAAAGGCGAACTAAGAAAATTAGAAAAAATTGCAAGAAAAGTAGAATCTTACGCAGACCACATGGCGTCATTATCAGATAGAGATCTACAAGCAAAAACACCAGAATTTAAAGAGCGATATCAAAAAGGGGAAACCCTTGAACAATTACTTCCCGAAGCATTTGCGGTTGTCCGTGAAGCTTCAAAACGCGTGCTTGGTTTGTATCCATACCGTGTTCAAATTATGGGGGGAGTTGTCCTTCACAACGGAGATGTGCCTGAAATGCGTACCGGTGAAGGGAAAACCTTGACTGCGACCATGCCTGTTTACCTCAATGCCCTTGCAGGCGAAGGCGTTCACGTTATCACTGTCAACGAGTATTTGTCAACCCGTGATGCGACTGAAATGGGTGAAGTGTATAGTTGGCTAGGCCTTTCTGTGGGGATTAACTTAGCAGCGAAATCTCCGGCAGAAAAACGTGAAGCTTACAACTGTGACATTACCTACTCAACTAACTCTGAAGTCGGATTTGACTATTTGCGTGATAACATGGTTGTCCGTCAAGAGGATATGGTGCAGCGCCCGCTCAATTTTGCCTTAGTCGATGAAGTCGATTCCGTTTTGATTGACGAAGCGAGAACACCTTTGATTGTTTCAGGAGCTGTTAGCTCAGAAACCAATCAATTGTATATCCGTGCAGATATGTTTGTGAAAACCTTGACAGTAGATGATTACATCATTGACGTCCCAACCAAAACAATTGGTTTGAGTGATTCAGGGATTGACAAGGCGGAAAGTTACTTTAATTTAAACAATCTGTATGATATTGAAAATGTTGCCTTAACTCACTTTATTGATAATGCCCTTCGTGCCAACTATATCATGTTGTTAGACATCGATTATGTGGTCAGCGAAGATGGTGAAATTCTCATTGTCGACCAATTTACTGGTCGTACGATGGAAGGTCGTCGTTTCTCAGATGGTTTGCACCAAGCTATTGAAGCCAAAGAAGGCGTTCGTATCCAAGAAGAATCAAAAACCAGTGCCTCAATTACCTACCAGAACATGTTCCGTATGTACAAAAAATTGGCAGGGATGACGGGTACCGCTAAAACTGAAGAAGAGGAATTCCGCGAAGTTTATAACATGCGCATCATTCCAATTCCAACTAACCGCCCGATTGCGCGTATTGACCACACGGACTTACTATACCCAACTCTAGAATCTAAGTTCAGAGCTGTGGTAGCAGATGTCAAAGCGCGTCATGATAAAGGACAACCAATCCTTGTTGGTACCGTTGCTGTTGAGACAAGTGACTTAATTTCTCGCAAATTGGTGGAAGCTGGTATTCCTCACGAAGTCTTAAATGCTAAAAATCACTTCAAAGAAGCACAAATCATTATGAATGCTGGCCAGCGTGGAGCGGTGACCATTGCCACCAATATGGCGGGTCGTGGTACCGATATTAAACTGGGTGAAGGCGTTCGTGAACTTGGTGGGCTTTGCGTGATTGGTACTGAACGTCACGAAAGCCGTCGTATTGATAACCAGCTTCGCGGCCGTTCAGGACGTCAAGGTGATCCAGGTGAGTCACAATTCTACCTATCACTAGAAGATGATTTGATGAGACGTTTTGGTTCAGACCGTATCAAGGCCTTTTTGGACCGTATGAAATTAGACGAAGAAGATACAGTCATCAAGTCAGGTATGTTGGCACGCCAAGTCGAATCTGCTCAAAAACGTGTTGAAGGGAACAACTACGATACCCGTAAACAAGTTTTGCAGTACGATGACGTGATGCGTGAGCAACGCGAGATTATTTACGCTAACCGTCGTGATGTTATCACTGCCAACCGCGACCTTGGTCCAGAAATCAAAGCTATGATTAAGCGAACCATTGACCGTGCGGTTGACGCTCATTCACGTAGCAATCGTAAGGATGCTGTGGATGCCATCGTGACCTTTGCACGCACGTCACTTGTTCCAGAAGAGTCTATCAGTGCTAAAGAGTTACGTAGCTTGAAAGATGATCAAATCAAAGAAACCCTCTATCAAAGAGCTCTTGCCATCTATGATCAACAAGTCTCAAAACTTCGCGATCAAGAAGCTATTATCGAATTCCAAAAAGTATTGATTTTGATGATTGTGGACAATAAATGGACAGAACACATTGATGCTTTGGACCAGCTCCGCAATGCTGTTGGTCTGCGTGGTTATGCTCAAAATAACCCTGTGGTAGAGTATCAAGCAGAAGGCTTCAAAATGTTCCAGGACATGATTGGTGCCATCGAATTTGATGTGACCCGTACCATGATGAAAGCGCAAATTCACGAACAAGAACGTGAACGTGCGAGTCAATATGCCACAACAGCAGCACCTCAAAACATTCAATCACAGGCTTTTGTTGACGGTAGAGAGGGAGATGTTGATTTCTCAAAAGTTGAGCGTAATGCTGCCTGCCCATGTGGTTCAGGTAAAAAATTCAAAAATTGTCATGGCCGCAGAGCTTTCTAAAGAGAGTATAGTAGCCTCATGACATGATCATGATACTAGAAAGAAGCTGGGAAATTTTCTCGGCTTCTCACTGTTTAGGTCTTTGTTCCAAAAAACGAGATAAAAGGTGAGAAACAAAAAATGATTGTTGGACATGGAATAGATTTACAAGATATGTCAGCCGTTGAAAAGGTTTATCAAAGAAATCCTCGCTTTGCGCAAAAAGTGTTGACCAAGCAAGAAATGGCTGTTTTTGAGGGGTATCCCTATAAGCGTCAAATCAGTTATTTGGCGGGTCGTTGGGCAGGCAAAGAGGCCTTTGCCAAGGCTATGGGAACAGGTATTGGGCAGCTTACTTTTCAAGATATTGAAATCTTAAATGATGCCAAGGGACGTCCCTTATTAACCCAATCTCCTTTTGAAGGCAGAGTATTTATCAGCATTTCACATAGCGGAGACTATGTACAAGCCAGTGTTATTTTGGAGGAAAACAAATGATTTCGAGTTTCCATCGCCCAACAGTTGCAAGGGTCAATTTACAAGCTATTAAGGAGAATGTTGCCAGTGTCCAAGAGCATATTCCACTAGGGGTAAAAACGTATGCAGTTGTCAAGGCGGATGCTTATGGTCATGGTGCTGTCCAGGTGTCAAAAGCACTTCTCCCTCAAGTGGATGGGTACTGTGTGTCAAATCTTGATGAGGCCTTGCAATTACGTCAAGCAGGTATTGATAAAGAGATTTTAATTCTCGGGGTTTTGCTGCCAAATGAGCTAGAGTTGGCGATTACTCATCAGGTTACAGTGACAGTGGCTAGTTTAGAGTGGTTGGCGATGGCCAAGCAAGGATGGCCAGATTTGAAAGAGCTTAAGGTCCATATCAAAATTGATTCAGGCATGGGACGAATCGGGCTTCGCTCAGTAACAGAAGTTGATAACCTGATTGCCGGCTTGAAGAGCATGGGGGCAGAAGTTGAAGGGATTTTCACTCATTTTGCCACAGCTGATGAAGCTGATACCGTAAAGTTTGAGCAGCAACTGGCTTTCTTTGCCAATTTGGTTGATCAGCTTGCCGACAAGCCAAGTTTGGTTCATGCTAGCAATTCAGCGACTAGTCTTTGGCACAGTGAGACTATTTTTAATGCGGTTCGTTTAGGGATTGTCATGTATGGGTTAAACCCAAGCGGTTCAGAGTTAGCTCTGCCATTCCCCTTAAAAGAAGCCTTTAATTTAGAATCTGTCTTGGTGCATGTTAAGGAAATCGCCCCTGGTGAGACGGTAGGCTATGGAGCAACCTACAAAGCTCAGACTAGCGAATATGTGGGGACGGTGCCCATTGGTTATGCAGATGGATGGACGCGGGATATGCAAGGCTTCACTGTGCTTGTTGAAGGGCAAACCTGTGAAATCATTGGTCGGGTCTCTATGGACCAGATGACCATCCGCCTTCCTAGAGCCTATCCGCTTGGAACAAAGGTTACCCTGATTGGTCAAGACCAAGAAAAAGTGATTTCTGCAACAGATATCGCAAACTATCGTAACACTATTAATTATGAGGTTCTATGTCTCCTTAGTGATCGTGTTCCAAGGGTGTATTAGAATAATAGCACAAAAAATGATTGCATTTTACTTCTCCTTAGTGTTATAATAAAGTGTAGAAAACTAGAAAGAAGTAGTTAATTAATACATGAATAAAAACAAGTTATTAAGAGTGATGATGCTACTAAGCCTTTTAGCTCCAACCGCTGGAAGTGTGACAGTATTAGCTCAGGATGCTTTGCCTGAAGTCAATCAAGCAACTGCGACAACCACTGATGACATCACAAGTAATGACTCGGACTCTCAGAAAGAAAAAGACTCTAATGTGACGACAGAAGATCAAACTAACCATGTTTCATCAGATGATACTTCTGCCAAATCTGATGTTCTTGATCCTGCAGAGCCTACTCGTCCAGAACTTGAAGACCAAACAGATCAAGCAACAACACCAAATGCTACTATTCCTGGTCAAGATCAAGGACAAGCCAAGTCTCCTAGCAGTCAAGAGCCATCTAAAACACCTCAGGAAAACCCTGTTCCCGTTAGCCCTGCTCCACAAGTTCCGGCAGCTGTGACACCTCTTCCGTGGTCACCTTTTGCCTCTGATTTAAATTTGGAGATACCAGTATTTCCATCTGTTAATACTTATGCGGCCTATGTGGAGCATTGGAGTGGTAAAGATGCTTATACGCATAATCTCTTATCCCGTCGTTATGGCATCAAAGCAGAGCAAATTGATGGTTATTTGAAATCAACAGGCATTTCTTATGATAAAACTCGCATCAATGGTGAGAAATTGTTGCAATGGGAGAAAAAAAGTGGACTAGATGTCCGTGCCATTGTTGCTATTGCCATGTCAGAAAGTTCTTTGGGAACCAAAGGTGTTGCTACCTTACTTGGTGCTAATATGTTTGGTTATGCGGCCTTTGACATAGACCCAACACAGGCGAGTAAATTTAACGATGATGTGGCTATCATTAAAATGACTCAAGAAACCATCATCAAGAATAAAAATACTAATTTTGCGCTTCAAGATGCAAAAGCTGCTAAGTTCTCACTAGGACAGTTGAACTTTGCGACTGACGGTGGGGTTTACTTTACTGACATCACTGGAAGTGGTAAACGTCGTGCCCAAATCATGGAAGACATGGATGAATGGATTGATGCCCATGGAGGTACCCCAGCTATCCCAGCAGAATTGAAAATTCAATCTTCTTCGAGCTTTGCAGAAGTGCCAACGGGCTACAAACTCTCTAAGAGTTACGATGTTTTGAGTTATCAAGCATCTAGTTACGCTTGGGGTCAATGTACTTGGTATGTTTATAACCGCGCCAAGGAACTGGGCTACCAGTTCGATCCATTCATGGGAAATGGTGGGGACTGGAAATACAAGGCAGGTTATGCTCTTTCTAAGACACCAAAAGTTGGTTATGCAATATCTTTTGCGCCAGGTCAAGCTGGTGCTGATGGGATGTACGGCCATGTCTCCATTGTGGAAGATGTCAGAAAAGACGGCTCTATCCTTATCTCAGAATCTAACTGCATAGGCTTAGGGAAAGTATCCTACAGAACATTCACTGCTCAACAAGCAGACCAATTGACATATGTGGTCGGTAAAAAATAAACGCTAATCACTTTTCTCCAGACTCAATTCTCTTAAATGAGAGTTGGGTCTTTTTTGAGTTGTATAGGTTTGATAAAAGCTAATCTGTCTGAGAAAGCGCTCTTAAAATCGTCTTGACAAAGTAATCACAAAGTGTTAAATTAAGTGCAGTTAACAAAAAAGTTCATATATTTATAAAATTTTTAGAAAGTTGATTGAAAATGAAAAAAATCAGCAAATACGCACTTGTGGCAATGTCAGCTCTATTGCTGGCGCATTCTAGTCAAATCGTTAATTCCGAAGAACGTTTGGTTCCGTCGCAGCTTGTCACGACGGTGAAACTAACTCAGGATGTTCTCTTGTTTGAAGAGATTGGCCCTTACGCTGAACAATCAGCGGGAAAACAATACTATAAACATATTGAGAAGATTATTCTTGATGAGGACATTTACGAAAAAGGATTAGAAGGTGACCGTAGTTTTGACATCAATTATCAAGGGATTAAGGTAAATGCTAAGCTAATAAAAGATGGCAAGCATGACTTGATTATTGTCAATAAAAAGGATGGTGGGATTTTAGTCAACTTTGAAAAAACCGGTAATAAAGTGACCTTTTTGTCTGCTCATAAACTAGAAACAACAGATTCGCTAGAAGACGTTAATCAAGACACTGTTCTTGATAACAAATCAACAAAAAAAGCTGAGACCGAGAGTGCTCCGTCTGGTCAAACAGCTGATGACTTGTCATTGATTACAAAACTTGTTGAAGAAGATGGGGCGATTTTATTTCCAGAAATTGACCGTTATTCTGATCATAAGCAACTGAAAAGCTTTATTCAGCAAATCACAGAAATTAGGGTTAATGGCGAACTGTACAAGGATTTGATTTCGGATGCTGTTAAGGGTACTCAGGGATTTGTATCTAATATGAAGGGGCTTTACCTTGGAACCAAAGCGTTTAAAGATGGGCAAAATAAGATTGTCCTGTCTTCTAAAGGATATGAAGATATTCTGATTACTGTTACCAGAAAAGACGGTCACTATCATTTTGTGTCGGCTAAACAAAAGCAAAGCACAAGCCCTGATGAAAATCTGTCATCAGAACTGGATATGACATTGCTGGAAAGAACTATGGCAGAAGCGAATGCCATTATCGAAAAAGAAAGCAATAAAGAGTTGGTCAAGGACTTGTCTGAGAAGTTTCAGGTGATTAAAGAATCTTACAAAGATATTAAAGACAGCAAGTTACTTGCGGATACCTACCGTCTCTTGAAAGATGCTATTAAGGCTTATCAAACGGCTGATTTATCTATCGATAATCTCACTGCGGGGACCTATACCCTGAGCTTTAGGGCTAACAAGGAGAACACGGAAGAATCCTCTATGTTACAAGGAGCTTTTGATAAAAAGGCCAAATTGGTGGTGACAGAAGATGGTAAAATGGAGCTTTCTATGCTCAATACCGCCTTGGGAGAGTTTTTGATTGATTTCTCAATTGAGAGCAAAGGGACTTATCCAAGGGCGGTCCGAACCCAAGTTGGGAAACGAGATATTAATAACAACTATATCCGAAGTGAATTTACCATGCCTATTGATGATTTGGATAAATTACACAAAGGTGCTGTATTGGTGTCGGCTATGGGTGGACAAGAAAGTGACTTGCATCACTATGACAAATACACCAAACTTGATATGACCTTTGAGACAAGTATCAGCAAGGGATGGACAGGCTATCAGGCAGAAATCGATGACAAGGAAAAAGAAGTCGGTTCAGAGCGGCTTGAAAAGGTCTTGGTTAAGCTGGGCAAAGACTTGGATGGAGACGGTAAACTATCAGTGGCTGAATTAGGTCAAATTCAAGGGGAGTTGCGACTAGACCACTATGATTTGACAGATATTTCTCTTTTGAAACATGTTAAAAACGTGACTGAGTTGTATTTGGAAGGGAATCAGATTACGACTATTCCTAAGGAAACCTTTAGTCAGATGAACCAGTTGCGTTTCTTGAACTTGAGAAGCAATCTCTTAACAGCTCTTGACAAGGAAACATTTGCTCATAATAGCCAGCTGAGAGAACTCTATTTATCAAGTAATGTTCTGTCGGGTATTGAAGAGGGAACCTTTGAAACCCTGACACAGTTGGATCAACTAGACCTGTCTAAAAACAGGATGAACGCTCTTAGCAACGGTGTCTTTAAAGGCTTATCTCGTTTAACATCGCTAGCCCTGTCTGAAAATCAGTTGGATACCATTGCTAGTCACACTTTGACTCCTATGACTAACTTAACCTTCCTTGATCTTTCGGAGAATAAATTGGCAGAGTTACCAGACGGCTTGGACCAGCTCAGTCAGTTAGAAAGTTTGATAGCCAATCGTAATCAACTAACAGCTGTCGATAAAGTTAATTTTGCCAAGTTACCGGACCTTGCTACTATTGATTTGTCATCAAATCATCTAACAAGCCTTCCTAAGGGAGTTTTCAAGGCCAATCATCGGCTAAAACGAGTGAATCTTTTCAATAACGTGTTGTCAGCGTTGAGTGAAACTGACTTTGCTCCTGCTAAAGGAATCAACTTAAACCTACGCTTTAACCGTTTGGAGAAAATTAGTCAAGGATTGAAAGAACTGGTTGGTGACAACAAATTAAACCCACAAAAACAGGTGGCTCAGATTGACGCACGCTTGGACGGTGAGGTTATCCGTTATCAGCAAGCCTTTAGTTTGTTAGATTTGTATTATTGGGAACAAAAAACGGATTCTCATACGGTTAAGGATATCACCTCGGTAGAGGACTACCAAAGTCGTCTTAAAGGAAATGATTCGGACATTGTCAAGTTGTTAAACGATATGAATGCCGACTGGACCCTTTTAGTACAGTTGCAGAAGAAGACATCAAATGGTCAATACGTCACAGTCGAGGAAAAAGTCTTGACCAATGATCCTAAGGATGAATTAGAAGGAAGTTTTGCTCTCAAAGGGGCAGGAACTTATCGTATTCGTAAAGCCATTTTAACCAAGGAATTTGCTAAGAAACGCGAGCACATCTATTTGGTGTCAAATGATCTTTTGGTGACAGAAGAACAGGCACCCAAACAAGAAACTGGGACTCAAGAGGGAATATCCTCCCTTAACAAGGATCAATTGAAAGATGGGGTTTACTACCTCAACGCCAAAATGTTGAAGACTGATCTGGTATCAGAGTCAATGTCAAATAAGGCGATTAATCACCGCGTCACCCTTATTGTGGAAAAAGGGGTACCTTACTTAGAAATTGAATTTAAGGGCATGACAGTTGGTAAGATGTCAGGGTATCTTGAAGAATTGAGTTTCTTCCTTGACGGTTACCAAAGAGATTTAGCTGGAAAGCCTGTCGGTCAGAAGGAAAAAGCTGAGGTCATTTCTTATGTGACCGATGCTACAGGTAATCCGCTTGAGGATGCTTATGGAAAACAATACCCTAAGGTGCTTCGCTTTAAATTGATTGAACAAGCTAAAAAAGATGGTTTGGTACCACTGCAAGTTTTTGTTCCTATTATGGATTCTATTTCAAAAGGTTCAGGCTTCCAAACGGTCTTTATGCAGCTGGATTGGCAAAGCCTCACAACAGACAAGAGCAAGATGACAGAAGAAAAACCTTCTCAAAGAAATACTGGGGAAGCGTTGCCTGTAGGTCCATCAACAGATAAACCAGTTGCAAAACAAGAAACTTCAACAGTACCTCGTCAATCATCAGGTGCTGGAATAGCTAACTTAACAGACCTACTAGCTAAGAAGCCGTCTGCTCAAGCCAAGTCAGACGATGCTACAAAAAAAGATGAGTCAACTAAGACGGATAAATTGAAGCGCTTAGTTTCTGATCATCAATCTTCACTTGGCGAAGAGCAGTCAACAGGGAAACAATCCACATCGGGCGAGACAAAACGTCGTTCAGATCAACTGCCAAAATTTAAAGATAGCCCTAATCGCTACCATCTGATAGCTGGTTTATCTACATTTGTCATTGCTGCTTTAGGTTTAGTTTTAGGTCGAAAAAAATTATTCAAATAAGCTTCTTCACAAACACTAAGTGATGATTTGTTAAAGCGAATAACATGCCTATGATTGATGTGCTGAAATCGTTGATTTAGAGCGGTCGAAGACTAGGTGTGTTTTTCGCGTCTTATAGGTTTATAGATGGATTAGGGGTGTTTAGTCAAGAGAAAACAGCTAAATTGGCGTAACACCTAGGCGATACCAACAAAGAAATAGATGAGAGGAAGAAATGACAAAGGCAGTAACAAAACATATTCTGCAAGGGTTAATAGTGATTATCTTAGGATTACCAGTGATGGCAGGGCAGGTTTTTGCGGATAGGGGACAAATTTATAGTTGTCTCATTCAGAGAAATTATCGTCATCCGGTATCAGGAGATATTGAAGATAGTGGTGGGGAGCATTCTTTTGACATTGGTCAGGGAATGGTTGAAGGGACTGTTTATCAAAATGGCATGTTGGAGACTTCAGATTCGGGAGACTTGTTGTTAACCTTTCGTATGAGCTTAGCAGATTTTTCAGGAGACTACCATTTCTGGGTGCAGCCTGGGGGTAGAGGGAGTTTTCAGGCAGTAGCTTATAGCATAACGCAACAAGGTACAGATCATAATGGAACAACCAAAGATATCGCTATTAGCCTACCCGATGTCAACAGTGTTATTCGGGGGAGTATGTTTGTAGAACCAATGGGAAGAGAGGTGATTTTTTACCTTTCTCCTGCTGGACTTGAAGAAGGTTATTCTGGCAATATGATAGCGCAATTGGTAACCGACAGAACTGAGTCCCAGGACCAAGAAACTCCTGCCACCAAAGAAGTTTTTGAGAATAAGGCAAGAGAGGAACACAAAGCCATTGCTCAGGCAGCTAAAACATCTAACAAGCCACTAAAACCAAAATCAAAAGCTAAAGCAGAAGGATCTTCCAGATTAACAGGTTCCAAGGAATCGTCTCAGGTGGGATTGGTGACCTCATTAGACAAGAAACAAACAAAGGCTCCTGCTCAGAAGACTTTGCCGGTCATTATTTATTACCTCCCAACTCTTATCTTGATAGTAGGTGGAATGGTGTTATGGATATGGAAAAAGAGAAAAACGAATGATCAAACAATTTAAGTTATTGGCTCTAGCTATGATAGTTCTTCTTTTAACAGCTTGTGTCAATCAACACCCGAAGGTAATAAAAGCATCTAATGGCCAGAGGATTGTAGCGACTTCGGTTGCAGTTGCCGATATTTGTGATCGTCTAAACCTAGACTTAGTCGGGGTTTGCGATAGCAAATTATATCAGCTTCCAAAACGTTATGACGAGGTCAAGCGTGTTGGCTTACCCATGAATCCTGATATGGAAGTTGTAGCTTCTTTGAAGCCTACTTGGATTTTAAGCCCAAATTCTTTGCAAGAAGATTTGGAACCTAAGTATCAACAATTGGATACCGAGTACGGTTTTTTGAATTTACGCAGTGTGGAGGGCATGTACCAGTCCATTAAGGAGTTAGGGGAATTGTTTGACCGTCAACAAGAAGCTAAGGTCTTGTGGAAAGACTACCAAGATTTTTACCGAGCTTATCAAGCCCAGCGTCAAGGTAAGAAAAAACCAAGAGTGCTGATTCTTATGGGGTTACCAGGCCGTTACTTGATTGCTACCAATCAGTCCTACGTTGGCAACCTCTTAGAGCTGGCAGGTGGTGAAAATGTCTACCAATCTAGCGACAAAGAATTCTTATCAGCTAACCCAGAAGACATGTTGGCTAAGAAACCTGACTTGATTTTAAGGATAGCACATGCTATTCCGGATAAGGTAAAAGGTATGTTTGATAAGGAATTTGCGGAAAATGATATTTGGAAACACTTTGAGGCAGTCCAAAAAGAGAAGGTTTATGACTTGGATAATCAATTATTTGGCATGAGTGCCAAATTCAACTACCCAGAGGCCTTGGAAACCTTGGCTCAGATGTTTGACCAAGTAGAGGGTAAACAATAGAATGGCAACATTAGATTTACAACAAGACCTAGCTTTTCATGCGAAAAAACGGTTGAAAAGAACAATTTGCGTCATCATGTTATGTTTGGCTTTGCTTATTTTGAGTGCTGTGGCCCTCTCCTTAGGGGGCTTATCGGTTTCTTATGGGGCAATAGTAAAGGGTCTTTTTGTGGCCTATGATTCTCAAGTTGCTTTGATTTACGATTTGCGGTTTCCAAGGATTGTCATTGCTTTACTGGCAGGAGCTGGGATAGCTGTTTCGGGAGTACTGTTTCAAGCAGTCTTGAAAAATCCGATTTCGGATCCTGCTATTATAGGGGTTTGTAGTGGTGCCAGTTTTATGGTTTTACTGTCCAGTTTACTCTTACCGCAGCTGCTGCTATATGGGCCAATCTTATCATTTTTAGGAGGGGGAGTCTCTTTCTTGCTCATTTATGGTTTGGCATGGAAAAAGGGATTACATCCTGTCCGTATTATTTTAACTGGAATTGCTATCAATGCCTTATTTATGGGGTTGTCAACTGCCTTAACGAGTTTTTCGGCTTCTGCAAGTCCTTTAGTCAATGCTTTATTGGCAGGGCAAATTAGCCAAAAAACATGGGTAGATGTTGGCGTCTTACTTCCCTACACCCTTGTCGGTTTAGGATTAGCTCTGCTATTTTCGAGAATTTGTGATTTGCTGTTGCTAGATGATCAGGTGATTCGCAATTTAGGAATGGACGGTCATCTACTACGCTTGGGGATATCTCTGATTGCGGTATTACTAGCTTCTGCAGCAACGTCAGTAGTTGGGGTAGTTTCTTTTTTAGGATTAATTGTTCCTCATATCAGTCGCTTACTGGTGGGAAGCAAACATAAGGTGTTAATTCCATTTTCGGCCTTATTGGGAGCCTTTGTTTTTTTGCTAGCAGATACTCTAGGCAGACGTTTGGCCTATCCTTTGGAAATCAGTCCAGCTATTATCATGAGTATTATAGGCGGGCCTTACTTTATTTACTTGTTAAGGAGGTCTGATGTGATATGACAAAGACTGCTTATCATATGAAGGTTCAGAACCTTTCTTTCGGCTATGAGGAAAGGCTTGTCTTGGATGATCTAAACTTTACCATCCCAAAAGGCAAAATCACGACTATTATGGGGGCAAATGGCAGTGGCAAGTCGACTCTTTTGCGTCTGTTAACCAAAAACCTTCCTGTCAAACAAGGTCAGGTTTGGCTGGAGCAGGAAGCATTAGACAAGATTTCTCTGAAAGCCTTCGCTAAAAAAGCTGCCGTAGTGCATCAGTACCATAGGGTAGTAGATGATTTGACAGTTGGCGAATTGGTTGCTATGGCTAGGCTAGCTCATTGCTCCTTCTTAAAGGCTTTGAGCAAGAAAGACAAGGAGAGAATTGCCTGGGCATTAATGGTGACAGGGTTAAGTGATTATGCTTACCGTGATCTCCAGTGTCTGTCTGGCGGGGAGCAACAGCGCGTGTGGATTGCGATGGCTCTCGCTCAAGAGACAGATATCATCTTTTTAGATGAGCCGACCACCTATTTAGACATCAAGTACCAGATAGATATTCTGAGGCTTATTACCAGAATTAATCAAGACTTAGGGATAACAATTGTTTTGGTTTTGCATGACATTAATCAGGCCCTGTCTCTTTCAGATCACCTGATTGCCTTAAAAGATGGTCGTCTTTATGCACAGGGCCACCCCAGAGAACTAGTGGGACAAACATTTATCCGAGAGGTGTTTGATATTGATCTTCCTTTTGTTGAAAAAGATGGACGGAACTTTGTCATTACCTCGTTGGTCAATGAGACCGATGTTATTAGTAATCAGAAGGAGACATAGAAAGCAAAATAGATGAAGGAAACAAGAAATACGATATCAAAAGAAAAACGACGTTCACTTCTTAAACGGCTGAGAGAGAGGGTTGCCCCGAAGAGGGGTTTGCTTTATGTATCAGCATTTTTAGCTTGGTTACAATTTTTAATGAGGGTTATCAGTTTTTACTTTATCGCCAAAACATTTGCAGCCTTTTGGGTCGGACAAGCTGTTGCTTTGGGCTCGCTAGTAGGTTGGTTATTACTTTTAAACATGACCGGCTTCGCCCTTGCTCTACTGGCCAAACGATTGCAAGGAATCGCTTCACAATTTGCTAGAGATTCGTTGAAACAATCCTTTTTTGAGGCATTTGTGGCGTTAGACGGGCAATTTGATGCCAATGCTAGCAGTGCAGATATTTTGACGCTGGCTTCACAAGGGATTGATAGTCTCGATACTTATTATGCTTACTATCTGTCTTTATCAATGAGAACTAAGTGGAATTGTAGTACGGTTATGCTACTGGTTTGTTTGATTTATCCTTTGGCAGGAGTGGTCTTCCTATTGACTTTACCTCTGATTCCTCTATCGATTGTAGCCATGCAAAAGCGGTCTAAGCAAATTATGAGCCAGTACTGGTCTTCTTATATGGATGTGGGAAACTTGTTTATGGATGATCTTAAGGGCCTTAATACCCTCTATTCTTATCAGGTAGCGGAACGCTATGAACGTGCATTTACAACGAAGGCAGAGCAATTTCGAAAAGCGACCATGTCCCTGCTCGGTTTTCAATTACAGGCCGTTGGTTATATGGATGCGGTGATGTATCTCGGCATTGGTTTATCAGGCTTTTTAGCTGTTCAAGCTTTAGCAGTTGGGAGTCTTTCACTTTTTCACTTTTTGTTCTTTCTTTTAATCGCAACAGAATTTTTTGCTCCTATTCGTGAGCAAGGGTATGGCATGCATTTGGTGATGATGACGACTAAGATGGCTGATCGCATCTTTACTTTTTTAGATAGTGTTCCAGAAAGAAAAGATAACCAGACAAAAGACTTAGGAGTGTTTAGTCAGATTACTATCAAGGACTTGACCTTGGCATATGGGGAAAAAGTAGTGCTCGATACTATTTCCCTGAGGTTAACCCAAGGGCAGTTAACAGCGATTGCAGGCGTTTCCGGACAAGGGAAAACTAGCCTTGCTCAGTTGCTTTTGAAGCGGCAGCAGGCTACAAGTGGGCACATTCTTTTTGATGATGTCAACAGTAAAGAGGTATCAATGGACAGCCTTAATCAACAGGTGCTTTATGTATCAGACCAATCTACCCTGTTGAATCGAAGTATTTATGACAATTTAACATTGGCAGCGAACCTGTCTAAAAAAGAAGTGCTGGAATGGATTGATCAACACGGTTTATTGACGTTTATTAATTGGTTGCCTGATGGTCTTGATACACTGGTTGGTGAAAACGGCAATCTGTTGTCACCTGGACAAAGGCAGCAAGTTATTTGTGCCAGGGCTCTGCTTAGCCAACGCTCTCTTTATATTTTTGACGAAGCAACCTCTAGCCTAGATGCTGAGAATGAACGGATTATTGATGGTTTGATTGAGCAGCTCGCTAAGAAGGCAATAGTCATTGTGATTACGCATAAAATGTCACGTCTGAAAAGGGCTGATCAAGTGCTCTTTTTAAGTTCAGAACAGCCAGCTTGTTTAGGAAACCCTCAGGAGCTCTATCGTCATCAACCTTCTTATCGTCAACTCGTTGATACTCAAGAAAGATTGGAGGAATGTCTTTATGGCTAAACAGGTGCCATCTACTATGACCTTGGTTGGACGTTTGTTACGTCTGATGAAGGCTTTACTTCCTTGGATTGCCTTGGCGGTAACCTTTGCTGTTACAGGTTTTATCATTACTGTTAGTATTCCAACAGGACTGGCTTATTTGGGTTTGTTAGCCATCAAGCAACAACCGATTCCTATAGGCCTTTTATACCTTTTGCTTAGTTTGGCTATTTTACGAGGATTAGCCCGGTACGGGGAACATTATTTTGGTCATTTTGTTGCCTTCCATAGCCTGGCTGCTTTTCGGAATATGATTTTCAAGAAATTACGAGCCTTATCTCCGGCCCATCTCGATCACCAAGATAGTGGGCATCTGCTTAAAATGATTGGGGAAGATATTGAGGCCTTGGAAGTCTTCTTTGCTCATACTATTGCTCCTGTTTGCACAGCTTTAGTATCAGCAGGCCTGATGTTTTTCTTTTTTTGGCAGATGAGTTGGAAACTAGCCATCTTAGCGATGTTGACCTATGCCTGTCTGGCTATTTTTATTCCAATTTATTTTGCTAAGCTCTTACAGCTTCTGTTGGCAAACCAAAATGAAGGACGAAAGGCTTATCTTTCTTATTTCTTGGAAAGTTTACGGGCGGTCAAAGACTTATTGCAGTTCCAAGTATTGGAAGAGCAGTTTGACCAATTAACTGAAAAAAGTAAGCTGGTCAATGCCCTTGATCGTAAGGTGGCGCAGGCACAATTCTTACAGATGGCCTTAACCTTTTTCTGGCTTGGGCTCACCATTTTAAGTTTTGCCTATTTGGTGTTTGAGGGAATCCACCAAGGGGACCTGTCCTTTGAGAGTGGGTTGCTATCTTTTGTAGCTTTTACGGCTTCTTTTGCGCCCTTTTTAGAATTAGGCCGCTTACCTTTAGGATTTAAGCGAGCCATGAATGCAGCTAGAAACTTCTTTGGGCTTTTAGATCAAAGAGTTGTGGTGGATGAGGGGACAGAGGAAGTAGCAGAGATAACTCAAATTGCCTTTGAAGATGTTAGTTTCGCCTACCCTCAGCGTCAAGAACAGATTTTTAAGCACTTATCGGTTGCTTTTTCGGGAAAAGGTATTATCGGCATTCAAGGAGAGTCTGGATCTGGAAAGTCCACCTTGGTGAAACTCATCATGAAATGGTATAATTGGGAGGCTGGAAATATTTTTCTAGATGATGTGGACAGTCGGTTGCTAAGTGCAGCTAAATTGCAGGCTAATATTGCCTACGTTCCCCAAACCGCGCAGCTATTCCAACAGACGATTCGTGAAAATTTGACCTTTGGTCAAGCAGCTATTTCAGATGAGGAAATTTGGGATCTGGCTGAGGTTTGTGGTATGAAAGAACGTCTTCTGGCTTGCGAACAGGGCTTGGACACGGCGATCACGAGTACGACAGATTTCTCAGCTGGTGAAGGTCAGCGACTAGAATTAATGCGAGCCCTCTTGAAACATGCCAGCTGTTATATTTTTGATGAACCAACCTCTCATCTAGATTCTCTAAATGAAGCTATATTCATTGATTTAATCAAGAAACATTGTCAAGGAATGGTCTTTTTGATTTCGCACAGGTCTTCAACCTTGGCTTGTGTTGATCAATTATACGACATGAAAAACGGTACCCTAACAGAGGTGAAAGAACGATGAAACAATTAACCATTAAAGATATTATGACAACGGGCGCTTTTGCCGCTCTCTACTTTATTTGTGTCGGCCTAGGCACCTTGATTGGTCTCTTTTTTGACCGTTCGGGAAACATGTTATACGCCCCGGCCTTTGCAGCTCTACTGGGAGGGACAGTTTATTTCCTCCTAATTGCTAAATTACAAAAATTTGGTCCAGTAACTCTATTGGGACTTGTGATGGGCGGCTTTTTCTTTCTCAGTGGGCATTTTTTTGCGGCCATGTTTCCTAGTCTCATCTTTGGTTTCTTGGCAGATGTCATCGCATCTCTAGGAAAGTACAAATCCAAAGTTCTTAACAATTTGTCCTACCTTGTATTTGCCTTTGTTAATAGTGGTCCTATTCTGTTGATGTGGTTGTTGAAAGATGCTTATGTGAAAAGCTTGTTAGCGCGTGGTAAGGACATGACCTATATCAATCGTGTCATGTACGACTTTAGCTTTGGGCATGTCACTTGGTTCCTAGGGACAGTTCTCGTGGGAGCGTTACTTGGGTCAGCATTTGCCCATTATTTGTTGCGAAAACACTTTATGAAATCAGGATTGTTGTCATGAGGCTTGACGTCCGTACAAAGTTATTGCTGTTAGTATTAGCCAATGTTTGCTTCTTTTTTCGTATTAAAGGTTGGCTGGAACTAATGGTAGTAGCAGGTTTATTAGCTCTTTTATATGGCTTGGGCAAGAGAGTCTTATCTCTCAAAATGGGGCTCATTTACCTCTCGCTGCTTGCTTTATCTCTTGCGCCATTATCAGCTTTACCATCCTATTTTTACCATTTATTAAGTTTTGTGCCCGTTGTGGGGAAGTTGATTTACCCCTCTCTGTTGGCAGCTTTGATTGTGATTAAGACGACAACGATTTATGAGCTGGTACACGGCTTACGCAAATGGCGTCTTCCTGAGGTTTGGTTATTGACCTTTGCTGTTATGTTTCGTTTTTTGCCAATCATCAAGCAAGAAATACGCGTGATTCATCAATCTTTAAAAATTAGAGGAATTTTTTTGGATAAATGGGCAGTGTTGACTAAACCAAGACATTATTTGGAGTATGTGTTGGTGCCTTTACTGTTATCTTTACTAAGGAGTAGCCAAGACCTTACGATAGCCAGTTTAACCAAAGGATTGGCGGTCAAAAGAGGTGCCAGCGAATGCTTTATCTCACGCCTAACATGGCAAGATTGGGGGGTACAATTTTGGATTATCATCACCATCACCATCATGGTCTTCCAATAATAACAGCTAAAAATCTGAAGTTCGCTTACCAACAAAGTGACAAGGTAGCCTGTCAAGTGAGTCACCAGGAGGTGACTGCTGGTCAGTTGATTGTTCTTTGTGGTCCTTCAGGGTCTGGCAAGTCTACCTTTTTAAAATTGCTCAACGGCCTGATTCCTGATTATTATACTGGAGAATTGCAGGGCAGTTTAAAGGTTGCTGATTGCCAAGCAGGCATAGATAGTGTTGAAATATTTTCCAGATCTGTGGCCTCCGTTTTTCAAAATCCTGCTAGCCAATTTTTCTATCGCGAAGTTCAGCACGAATTGGTCTTTCCGTGTGAAAATCAAGGGCTTGATCCCAATCTGATAATGGAACGTTTGAAGACTTTGGCTCAAGATTTTGACGTTCAAGATGTGTTAACTCGCGATATGTTTCATCTCTCTGGCGGTCAAAAGCAACGGGTTGCTATTGCTACCGCCATCATGCAAGGTACAGAGATTATGGTGTTTGATGAGCCAACTGCCAACTTGGACCAAGCAGGTATAGAAGCTGTCAAAACCTACCTGTGTCAGCTAAAGGCAGCCGGAAAGACCATCATTGTAGCAGAACACCGCTTGCATTACTTGACAGATCTGGCCGATGCTTATTTCTATTTTAGTCAAGGACGTTTGACTAAAACACTGACAAGCGAGGAGTTACTGGTCCTGTCCGACCCAGATCGTCAAGCCATGGGCTTGCGCAGTTTGGACCTCTCTGATGTCATTCCTGTTCTAATAGAAAAAAGGAGCAGTCAGCACTATAGCGACAAGGATGACCTTTGTATTCACAATTTAACTGTCCGAGCTGGCTCTAAACGCCTCCGACAGATTGACAAGCTTAGTTTTGCAGCAGGAAAAATTTCAGGTATTACCGGACCAAATGGTTTAGGGAAGTCCCAGTTAGTTGCTTACTTGGCAGGTGTTTTGGAAGATCCGAATGCTCAAATCAGTTTTCAGCATCAAGTGCTGACAGCTAAAGGACGATTAGCCAAAACAAGTCTTGTCTTACAAGATGTCAGTCTACAATTGTTTGCGGAGTCTGTTTTGAAAGAAGTCAATCTGGGACATGACAAGCATCCTATGACGGAAGCAGTGCTTGAACAATTAGCCCTAGCCCATTTGGTTGATCGTCACCCTGCCAGTCTATCAGGGGGCGAGCAACAACGGGTTATGATTGCAGCTAGTCTGTTGTCCGATAAAGAGATTTTTATCTTTGATGAGCCAAGTAGTGGACTTGATGTGTTGCAGATGCACGCCCTGGCTAAGCTTCTTAAAGAACTAAAAAGCCAAAACAAGGTGGTTATTGTGATATCACATGATGAAGAACTTTTGAGTCTGGTCTGTGACAGCATTTATCAACTAACCCCTTGAGCAGAGGTAAAAACTTCTTGAATGGTCAAGAGGCTTTTATCTGAAAATAAGTTGAAACTCTTGTATAATAGATACAAGAGTTTTTGTGAAGGGAATAAAAATGCTATTAACAGCTCCGATTGCTCACTTAAAAGGTCTAGGACCCAAGTCAGCAGAAAAATTTCAAAAATTAGGTATTTATCAGATAGAAGACCTTTTGCTCTACTATCCTTTTCGTTATGAAGATTTTAAGAGCAAGTCGGTGTTAGAGTTGTTAGATGGTGAAAAAGCCGTTATCACAGGAACCCTTGTGACCCCGCCGAATGTACAATATTACGGGTTCAAACGAAACCGGCTGACCTTTAAAATCAAACAAGGAGAAGTGGTGATAGGGGTCAGTTTTTTCAACCAACCCTATTTACAGGATAAATTAACGCTGGGCAATGAAGTTGCTATTTTTGGAAAATGGGACCAGAAAAAAACAGCTCTAACAGGTATGAAATTGCTGATGACTGTGGAGGATGACTTGCAGCCAGTTTATCATGTAGCTCAGGGAGTCAGTCAAACAGCACTCATTAAAGCCATTAAGGCAGCTTTTGATAGTGGTGCTTTAGACGAATTGAAAGAGAATATCCCAGATAGTCTTCTTGAGAAATATCGATTAATGCCAAGGCAAGAAGCAGTTTATGCCATGCATTTTCCTAAAACCCTGAGTGACTATAAGCAGGCGTTGAGGCGTATTAAGTTCGAAGAACTCTTTTATTTTCAACTGCGGCTGCAAGTCTTGAAACAAGCCAATAGGTCAGAAAACAGTGGATTAGCCATCGCATTTGATCAGGAAAAGATAAATCATCAAATTGCTGCTCTGCCATTTTCTTTAACTCAAGCGCAGAAACGTAGTTTACAGGAAATTTTGAGGGATATGCGTTCAGGTGCCCATATGAATCGGCTATTGCAAGGGGATGTTGGTTCTGGGAAAACAGTTATTGCTAGCCTTGCCATGTATGCGGCTTATACAGCAGGGCTTCAATCGGCACTCATGGTACCAACAGAAATTCTGGCTGAGCAGCATTATGATAGTCTAATCAAGCTTTTTCCCAACCTCTCTATTGCCATTCTGACGTCAGGTATGAAGGCTCCTGAAAAACGGACGGCTTTAGCGGCCATTGCAGATGGGTCAGTGGATATGATTGTGGGGACCCACGCGCTCATTCAAGATGCTGTTCAATATCACAAATTAGGGCTTGTTATCACAGATGAGCAACACCGATTTGGAGTGAAACAACGCCGTATTTTCCGCGAAAAAGGTGATAATCCAGATGTGCTCATGATGACGGCAACCCCTATTCCAAGGACATTAGCTATTACAGCTTATGGGGAAATGGATGTTTCTATTATTGATGAGTTACCAGCTGGTCGAAAACCTATTGTCACTCGTTGGGTTAAGCACCAACAATTGGACACCGTTTTGGCTTGGATGAAAACGGAACTGGAGCAAGGGGCACAAGCCTATGTGATTTCGCCTTTGATTGAGGAATCTGAAGCTTTGGACCTTAAAAATGCTGTGGCTTTGGAAGCTGAATTAAAAGCTTATTTTAAAGCATCAGCCCGTATAGCCCTTATGCATGGTAAGATGAAGGCAAATGAAAAAGAAGCTATTATGCAGGCTTTCAAGGCTCAAGAGATTGATCTCTTGGTGTCAACAACAGTCATTGAAGTCGGTGTCAATGTTCCCAATGCTAGTATCATGGTCATCATGGATGCGGACCGTTTTGGACTTAGTCAACTGCATCAGCTACGTGGC
This sequence comes from Streptococcus sp. F2, assembly GCF_056500955.1. Classification (NCBI taxonomy): domain Bacteria; kingdom Bacillati; phylum Bacillota; class Bacilli; order Lactobacillales; family Streptococcaceae; genus Streptococcus; species Streptococcus sp. F2. Next base: position 18,742 of record NZ_JBWKAI010000011.1, on the reverse strand, counting down.
CGTGTCGGACGTGGTCACAAGCAGTCCTACGCAATTCTAGTGGCTAATCCTAAAACGGAATCAGGTAAGGAACGCATGACCATTATGACAACAACCAATGATGGTTTTGTTCTTGCTGAGGCAGATCTCAAAATGAGGGGCGCTGGCGAAATATTTGGAACCCGCCAATCAGGTCTTCCCGAATTTAAAACCGCAGATATTGTAGAGGACTACGCTATTCTGGAAGAAGCTCGCAAAGTAGCGACGATGATTACCTCAGAACCTCACTGGGAGCAACAAAAAGAATGGCAGATGGTGCTGAATTATCTTGACACGACGGCAGACTTTGATTAAGGAACGGGGGTCATTGATTATTTAGGGATACTCGCCTTTACCTTTTCCAAAAGTGTGAGTTGAAGTAACTAATGAGAAATGCTCTTTTTGATATAATATGAGCATCATGGGACGAAGGAGACATCAAATGGAGTTACAAAAAATTGGTCAAACGGACTGTCAAGGCTCACGTATTGCACTTGGCTGTATGCGTCTAGCAGCCTTAGACCTCGCCTCTGCTAAAGAGGTCTTAAAAACGGCAGTGGATACGGGTATGACCTTTATTGATCATGCGGATATTTATGGTGGAGGCCAATCTGAAGTTCGCTTTAGAGACGCTACCAAAGCCTTGGGGTTATCCCGTGATCAGTTTATCTTGCAGACCAAATGCGGTATTCGTGATGGCTATTTTGATTTTTCTAAAGAGCATATTCTGTCATCGGTCGATGCAAGTTTAGAAAGGTTGGGGACGGATTACGTGGACTTCCTTGTTCTTCATCGTCCAGATGTCTTGGTCGAGCCTGAGGAGGTGGCAGAAGCCTTCAGCCAACTTAAAAAAGCTGGTAAAGTGAAACACTTTGGAGTTAGTAATCAAAATCGTTTTCAAATGGAACTGCTACAAACCTATTTAGACGATCCTCTGGCAGTCAATCAATTGCAATTATCACCAGCCCATACTCCCTTATTTGATGCAGGGTTGAATGTGAACATGCGTAATCAAGCTGCTATAGACCGTGATAATGGAACTATCGAGTATTGTCGATTGAACCAAACCACCATACAAGCTTGGTCGCCTTTCCAAATCGATCTGGGAAAAGGTCTTTTCGCAGGTCATCCTGATTATGTCGCTTTAAATGCAACCCTTACTCACTTAGCGGACCATCACCAGGTTTCTGTGGAAGCCGTAGTGATTGCTTGGATTTTAAGACATCCTGCCAAGATGCAGGCTATTGTTGGGTCCATGAGCTCTGACAGGCTCAAAAAGATTTCAAAAGCTACCCAAATAGCACTTAGCCGTCAAGATTGGTATGCTATTTATCGAAGTGCAGGGAATGCCTTGCCTTAACGAAAAAAATTCCCGCTAAACCATTAGTGGGAATTTTTTTAATAGCTGGTTAGCCTTCAATATAATCTTTTAATGCTTGCCCGCTAAGCCCAGCATTGAGTGCGATTAAGAGTTTGAGGCGGGCCTTAGGTGCATTTAACTCTTTTACAAACATGACGCCAGCCTCTTGTAGCATGGCTCCGCCTCCTTGATAAGCATAAACTGGCTCCGCCATCCCATTGAAGCAACGAGAGACAAGAACGACTGGGATACCTAAAGCAATCAGACGTTTAATTTCAGTGACTGCTAGAGGGGGAACATTACCAGCTCCAAGAGCTTCGATGACTAACCCTTGAATGCGATCGGGTGTGAGGAGACTTAAAATACTCCCGTCTCCCATTCCTGCATAAGCTTTAACGATAGGAACCGTTCCAGAAATACTGCGAATATCAAAGCGAACCCGGGGTTCGGCAGCTTTAAAAAAGAGGAGGTCATTTTTCATAACCACTCCTAGTGGACCATGAGTTGGTGTTTGAAAGGTAGAAATGTTGGTGGTATGGGTCTTTGTGACGTATTTGGCAGCATGAATTTCATCATTCATAACCACTAGGACGCCCTTGCCTTTAGCTTTGTCACTACTTGCTACTCTAAGGGCAGTAAGGTAATTGTAAATCCCATCGCTCCCAATTTCATTTGAGGATCTCATGGCTCCTGTAATGACAATGGGCAAGTCGGCAGGCAAAGCCATAGTATCTAAGAAATAGGCTGTCTCTTCCAAAGTATCAGTTCCGTGGGTGATGACCACAGCATCTACATGCTCTGCCTTTTTTTGGATATAATGATAAATGCTTAGCATGTGATAAGGAGTAATGTGAGGACTTGGAAGGTTTAAAAAATCCACCACAGTAAGGTGAACGTCTTGGGTTGTTAAGCCAACTTGAGTCATAGGGTTCAGTTGATTGGGTGTGACTTTCCCAGAATCGTCAGCCTGCATGGAGATAGTTCCCCCAGTGTGTAAGACAAGGATTTCTTTCATTTAATTGGCATACTTCTTTCCGTTTTATGATATAATCTATTCTATCATAAACAGAAGAGAGAACAGAAGGTTTTGACAATAAAAGCAGTCTTTTTCGACATTGATGGGACCCTTCTCAATGATCGCAAAAATGTCCAAAAAACGACACAAAAAGCCATTCAACAGTTAAAAAAACAAGGCATTATGGTTGGTTTAGCAACTGGTCGTGGGCCTGGTTTTGTGCAGCCTTTCTTAGAAAATTTTGGACTTGATTTTGCTGTTGCTTATAATGGGCAATACATTTTGACCCGAGATAAGGTTCTCTACCAAAATCAACTACCCAAGTCCATGATTTATAAGATTATTCGGTATGCCAGCGATAAAAAAAGAGAGGTTTCTTTGGGGACCGCTTCTGGTTTAGCGGGGTCTCGCATTATTGACATGGGAACCAGCCAATTTGGGCAAGTGGTTAGTAGCATTGTGCCTAAAAGCTGGGTGAAGACGGTTGAGGGGAGTTTTAAGCATTTGGTTCGTAGAGTCAAACCTCAAAGTTTTAGCAACCTGGTGACCATTATGCGTGAGCCGATTTACCAGATTGTGCTAGTGGCATCAGCTGACGAAACCAGTAAGATTCAAGAAAAATTTCCTCACATCAAGATTACACGAAGTAGCCCTTATTCTTTAGATTTGATTTCGGTAGACCAATCCAAAATCAAGGGAATTGAGCGTCTAGGTCAGATGTTTGGATTTGAACTATCAGAGGTGATGGCCTTTGGTGACTCGGATAATGACTTGGAAATGTTATCAGGTGTTGGTGTTGGTGTCGCCATGGGGAATGCCGAAGCTGTGGTTAAAAGTGGTGCTCATTTTACCACCGCTTCAAATAATCATGATGGCATTTCTAAAGCTTTGGCTCACTATGGACTCATCCATTTTGATGTGGAAAAAAGCTTTAAGAGCCGTGATGAGAATTTTAATAAGGTTAAGGACTTCCATCGTTTGATGGATGGAGATACGATTGAGACACCAAGAAGTTACGCCTTGACAGAAGCAGGACATCGCGCTGATTTTAAGGTTGAAGAAATCGTGGAATTTCTCTATGCTGCTAGTAAGGGAGATAAGCAGCAGTTTACCCAATCTCTCCTCAATTTACATGGAGCCATTGATAAAGCTGCCAGTAAAGCTCAAGATAAAAAACGAACAGAGTCACCATTGGTGGGGCAAGTGGACGCCTTGGCGGATCTCCTCTATTTCACTTACGGTTCATTTGTCTTAATGGGGGTTGACCCTCAGCCTATTTTCGAGACGGTGCATGAAGCTAATATGGGTAAGATTTTTCCTGATGGGAAGGCTCATTTTGATCCTGTCACGCATAAAGTTCAAAAGCCTGATGACTGGGAAGAGCGTTATGCTCCTGAATCAGCGATAAAAAAAGAACTAGATAAACAGCTCCAAAAATCCTTGCAGCGGCTTGAAAAATAAATCGGATGGTTAAATGTCCTTCAATAGCATAATACTTGATAAATAAATGATAGGTATCATTAGTAAACAAAAAGCAGCGCCCATAGAGCGTTGCTTTTGACATGAAGGGAATAATTGACCTTCTTTTGATTATTTCATCTAAAACCTGATTGTAAGTTTTGTTTAAAGGGTTTTTGAGGTATCACGCACCACAAGCAAATCCACTTTGGTGTTACGCATGATGTACTCAGAAGATGAACCGATAAGGAGGCGTTCGAAGGTGTTGAGACCAGTAGCTCCGACCATGATTAAATCAATCTTTTCGCGTTCTGGAATATCATGAGCAAGTAAGGTTTTGGGATTGCCGAATTCAATAATTTGTTTGACGTTTTCGATACCCGCAGCTCGGGCTTGTTTCTCAAAGTCGCCTAAAACTTCTTTGGCGTCTTGCTCCAATCTTTCGTAGATATAGGTATCAAAAGTAGCAACACTTTGAAGTGCGCGTGTATCAATCACATGAGTCAAAAAGAGAGAAGCCCCATTGCGTAATGCAACGTTGACACCTTTGTTGAAGGCTAATTCAGACTCGTAGGAGCCATCGATAGCGACGAGGATACGTTCGTATTTTTGTGACATAACATTGCCCTCCTTTACCATTTGTCAAAACAATAACTTTTATTGTTACTCTTATTATACTCTTTTTTGCTTGATTATGAAAGCGGTTTAATGTTTTTCCTGAAAGAAAAAGGATTCCTTGTAACAAATGAGGTTACCAAAATACTAACCCCCTCCTACAAAGGCTTTTTGATATACGGGCCGGATAATTTGCTTTACTAATCGGTTATGTTATAAGGTCGTTTTTGAAGTTTTTAGACTGAAACTTCCCTATCTGATATCGGGACTTGGAATGGATAAATTCTTTCTATTTTACTTATTTTGGTTTATAATATGGGATACGAGGTAAATGAGACTATGAAAATTATTGAAAAATCATCAAAATTAGAACATGTCGCCTACGACATTCGAGGTCCTGTTTTAGACGAGGCCAACCGTATGATTGCTAACGGTGAAAAAATCCTTCGATTAAACACCGGTAACCCAGCGGCTTTTGGGTTTGAGGCTCCTGATGAGGTCATCCGAGATTTGATTGTCAATGCGAGGCTTAGTGAAGGGTATTCAGATAGCAAGGGTATTTTTTCTGCCCGCAAAGCCATTATGCAATATTGTCAGCTGAAAGGTTTCCCGGAGGTAGATATTGAGGATATTTATTTGGGAAATGGGGTGTCAGAATTAATTTCCATGTCATTACAAGCTCTGCTTGATGATGGGGATGAGGTGTTGGTTCCTATGCCAGATTACCCTCTATGGACAGCCTGTGTGAGTCTGGGTGGTGGCAAGGCTGTGCATTACTTGTGTGATGAAGAAGCGAATTGGTATCCTGACATTGCTGATATCAAATCAAAAATCACGAGTCGCACCAAAGCTATTGTGGTCATCAACCCTAACAATCCCACTGGTGCCCTTTACCCTAAAGAAGTCCTAGAAGATATTGTTGCCCTTGCAAGAGAGCACCAGCTGATTATTTTTGCCGATGAAATCTATGACCGATTGGTTATGGACGGAGAGGAGCATGCTGCCATTGCTAGTTTAGCGCCAGATGTATTTTGTGTATCCATGAATGGCTTATCAAAGTCCCATCGTATTGCTGGTTTCCGAGTAGGTTGGATGGTCTTATCTGGGCCAAAAGATCACGTGAAAGGCTATATCGAAGGATTGAACATGCTAGCGAATATGCGTCTCTGCTCCAATGTGTTGGCCCAACAGGTAGTGCAAACATCTCTAGGCGGTCGTCAGTCTGTTGATGAGCTCTTGTTGCCAGGTGGACGTATTTTTGAGCAACGTAATTTTATCCATGAAGCCATCAATGCGATTCCAGGATTATCTGCAGTCAAACCTAAAGCAGGTCTTTACCTTTTTCCTAAGATTGATCGTAATATGTATCGTATCGATGACGATGAAGAATTTGTGCTCCAATTATTAAAACAAGAAAAGGTGATGTTGGTTCATGGCCGAGGCTTCAACTGGAAGGACCCAGACCACTTCCGAATTGTGTACTTACCAACCGTGGAAGAATTAGAAGATGTTCAGGAAAAAATCACCCGCGTCTTACATCAGTACAAACGTTAATATATTTCTCATATCCACTTAATTAAAAAACACGAGGGATCACAATTGATGTGGTCTCTTTTGTGATTCCTACGACAGTAATGGCTTTTATAATGTGTGACACCAACTATCATTGATGTGGTCACTTTTATGAGATAAACGGAGAAAGTTACTACTATTACTTTGAATTGTCAAAAGAATAGATAATTTTCTGATAATTCCTTGCAAAAGTAGACTGGCTTTGTTATAATTGAAAAGCAAATAATTCGAAGGAAAAGGAAGAAAATGCCTAACTTATTAGAAAAAACTCGTAAAATTACGTCTATTCTACAGCGCTCTGTAGATAGCTTAGAGACAGAACTCCCATATAATACGATGGCGTCTCGCTTGGCAGATATTATTGACTGTAATGCCTGCATTATCAATGGCGGAGGAACCCTACTTGGTTATGCCATGAAATATAAAACCAACACAGACCGTGTTGAGGAATTTTTTGAAGCTAAGCAATTTCCAGATACTTATGTCAAAGCAGCTAGCCGTGTCTACGACACTGAGGCCAATCTTTCAGTGGAAAGTGAATTAACCATTTTTCCTGTGGAATCGAAAGACATCTATCCAGATGGTTTGACAACAATTGCACCGATTTATGGTGGAGGTATGCGTCTAGGATCTCTTATCATTTGGCGCAACGATAATGAGTTTAGTGATGAGGACCTCATCTTGGTTGAAATTTCAAGCACGGTTGTTGGGATTCAGCTGTTAAACCTTCAAACAGAAAACCTGGAAGAAACGATCCGCAAGCAAACTGCTGTCAACATGGCAATTAACACCCTATCTTATTCAGAAATGAAGGCTGTTGCAGCTATTCTTGGTGAATTGGATGGTAACGAAGGCCGTTTAACAGCTTCTGTCATTGCTGACCGTATTGGCATTACACGATCTGTGATCGTCAATGCCCTTCGTAAATTGGAAAGTGCTGGTATTATTGAAAGTCGCTCTCTCGGCATGAAGGGAACCTACCTCAAGGTTATTAATGAGGGTATTTTTGATAAATTGAAAGAATTTTAAACCGGAAACATCTCTTTTTAAGAGGTGTTTTTTGGTATCTTTTTTAGGTTGAGTTAGTTGTCTTGATACCTGTAAAGAAAGTTGTTACAATTGAGAGCAATAGAGGAGACGAGGGGAGACTTCCCCTGCTTAGGAGATACAGATGAGAGCATTGATTTCAATTGACTACACAAACGATTTTGTCGCAGATGATGGGAAGTTGAGCGCAGGAAAAGCTGCCCAAGCTATTGCGTCAACCATAGCTGAGGTGACCGAAAAAGCATTTGAGCGAGGGGTCTATATTTTCTTTGCTATTGATTGTCATGATGAGAACGATCCATGGCACCCAGAAAGCAAACTTTTCCCCCCTCATAATCTTAAGGGAAGTAAAGGGCGTGACCTTTATGGTCCTTTGGACAAAGTCTATCAACAGATAAAACAAGACCCTAAAGTATTCTGGTTAGATAAGCGCCACTATTCTGCTTTTTCGGGGACAGATTTGGATATTCGGCTACGAGAACGTGGTGTTAATACAGTAGTCTTAACAGGAGTCCTAACCGATATCTGTGTCTTGCATACTGCCATTGACGCTTACAATTTAGGTTACAAGCTGGAGGTTGTTCGTTCAGCAGTTGCGAGTATATCAGATCAATCACACCAGTGGGCCTTGGCTCATTTTGAACAGGTTTTGGGCGCGACCATTCTTGAGTAACAACAAAAGGAGGCATCAGACGATGTCTCCTTTTTAGTGGCTGCTAAATGACGTTTGGACGATAATCTATTTTTTGACAATGAGTTGAATGGCTTGATTGAGGCGTTCTTCTTGTAAAACAGGATCTGTTTCCGGCTCCTCAATAAGTTGGGCTATTTTCTCGCCTATGACCAATCCCATTGTGCTATTGATACTTGATCGAATAGCAGTTAGCTGTGTGATAATATCAAAACAGGCTTGTTCTTCTTCAATCATTTTTTGAACCCCACGTAATTGCCCCTCTGTCCGTTTAAGGCGATTAAGGATGTCTTTTTTCTCTCTTTTCATGGCTTACCTCATTTCTGATTTTTCATTATACTGGTCCTTGTTCCCTTTGTCAACTATGAGGAAGTGCTTTTGCTATTCACTCTGGTGTTGTTTTTGAAGGAGATTGGAAGACTTCAGAATTCGCTATTTTCAAACTTTTTGATTGACTTTCAAAAGTCTACGTGTTATTCTTTTTTATACCCCGTGGGGTATAAAAAAGAAAGGTCTTTTTCATGATCTCTAAACTATTAGCACGCATTTTTTCAAGAATACCTAGTATTTCAGTAGAAATGTTAGTTGAGCTGCTCAAACAGGACAAACTACAGCTCGTGGATGTTCGAACACGAAAAGAATATCAAAGTGGTCACATTCGACAAGCTACCAACACTCCTCTGTCTGATTTAGCACAATTTCGAGGGGATAAACAGGAACCTCTCTATGTGATTTGTCAATCAGGTATGCGAAGTAAAAGGGCCTGCCGATTTCTTGCGAATCAGGGGTATCAAATGGTTGATGTTAAAGGTGGCATGTCGCATTGGACTGATGACACTTTGTTAGTGAAAAAGAAATAAAGAATAAGGAGAAACAATGAAGGTACTTATTATCGGTGGTGTTGCTGGTGGCATGTCAGCAGCTACTCGTTTAAGACGATTAAGGGAAGATGCAGAAATTATTGTGATTGATAAAGGGCCTTATGTCTCGTTTGCAAACTGTGGCTTACCTTTCTATGTATCTGGTGAAATCGCTGAGCGTCATCAATTATTGGTGCAGACGCCTGAACGTCTAAAAGCTCGATTTAATTTGGACGTTCGACCTGAGACAGAAGCTTTGCATATTGATCCAATCAATAAGATGGTTACCCTTGAACATGATGGCAAGAGCTACCAAGAAAGTTATGATAAATTAATTCTCTCACCAGGGGCCAAACCCTTTATTCCCAATATTGATGGTCTGTCGGATGCTCAAAATGTCTTTACCTTAAGAAATATCCCGGACTTAGATAAGATTATGGCAGTTGTTCAACAGCAACAAGTTGGGAAAGCCACTGTAGTAGGGGCTGGTTTTATTGGTCTTGAGATGGCAGAAGCCCTTGTTAAAAAAGGTTACGACGTCACTATTGTTGAAAAAGCTGATCATGTTTTACCTCCTCTGGATGAAGAAATGGCGAGCTTTATTCAAAAAGAGTTGCAGAAGCAAGGGGTGACAGTTATCGCAGGACAATCTCTAACAGCCATGGAAGAAGCAGGTAGAAAGCTTGTTTTGGAAGACGGAACACGTTTAGAGACCTCACTGACTATTTTGTCCGTGGGAGTGCGACCAGAGTCACTTTTAGCCAAAGAAGCTGGATTGGCTTTGGGATTACGTGGCGGTATTTTAGTTGATGCTTCTTATCAAACCAGTCAACCTGGTATTTATGCAGTAGGTGATGCCATTGTAGTGAAGCAAGAATTAACAGGTCAAGATGCCTTAATCGCTCTAGCTAGTCCAGCTAACCGTCAAGGACGTCAGGTAGCTGATGTCATCGCTGGCCTTCCTCGAAAGAACAAAGGCAGTTTAGGAACTGCTATTGTGCGTGTCTTTGATCTAACTGCGGCTACAACGGGTCTAGGAGAAAAGGCGGCTAGGGATGCTTTTCAAGATGTAGCTGTTGTGCATGTGACAGGAAATGATCATGCTTCCTATTATCCAGGAGCTAGTTCAATGACCCTTAAATTAATCTTTAGTCAAACTGACGGGCGTATTTACGGGGCTCAAGCGGTTGGGGCTAAAGGAGTGGACAAACGGATTGATATTCTAGCGACAGTTATTAAAGCCGGATTAAGCATCGCTGATTTGCCGGAACTAGAGTTAACCTACGCTCCACCATTTGGTTCAGCAAAAGACCCTGTCAACATGCTAGGGTACGCTGCCTTGAATGTACTGGAAGGCCTTAGCCAATCCGTTCAATGGTACCAATTGGAAGAAGAGTTGGCGAAAGGCAAACGTTTATTAGATGTTAGAACGGCAACGGAATACGCTGGAGGACATTTCGGTAATGGTATTAATGTTCCTTTAGATCAACTGCGTGGTCGTCTAGAAGAACTGGATAAGAGTGTTTCCTACATTGTGAGCTGTCATAGTGGCCTAAGGTCCTATTTAGCAGAGAGAATCTTGAAACAAAATGGTTTTGATGTGGTCAATCTGGATGGAGCTTATGCCCTATACCAATCGATTTACCCAGAAAGGATTAGTCATGATTAGAACAGAATCTATGTCGGCTTTAAAAGCAGCACGTCAGAAACATAACGTGGCCTTGATCGACGTTAGGGAAGTTGATGAATATACTTCAGGTCATGTTCCCGGTGCTCTTAATATGCCTTTGTCTAGCTTTGTTCACCATTATCAAGAACTTGATAACGGCAAAGAATACCACGTGATTTGCCAGTCAGGAGCACGTTCAGCTCAAGCGGTTGCCTTTTTAGAAAGCAAAGGCTACTCTGCTGTGTCAGTAGAGGGTGGAACTCAAGCTTGGGATGAGGCTCTCACCTTTTAGAAAGTTAGGTAATATAAATCGTTAAAAAAAGACCTAAAGAGGTCTTTTTTTGTGACTTGTTAGGGACTAGAAGGAAAAGGAATGGCCAGAAAGGGGATTGAAAAAGAAAAGTGATGACTTTTTTGCTTGAAAACGTTTTTAATATCGGATATAATGTATCATATATAATAAATAGTATATCACATATAAGAAAGGTTGTGATCTTATTCAACTAACTCAGCGGCAACAAGCTATTATAGCGATTGTCAAAAAAGAAGAGCCTATCACTGGGGAGCATATTGCAGACCTCCTTCAAGTTACTAGAGCAGCCTTACGATCGGATTTGGTTGTTCTGACCATGTTGGGCATTTTAGATGCTAAACCCAAAGTTGGCTATTTTTATCAGGGGGAAGGCGTCTTAGCGACAGCTCAAACCTCTATTAGAGATGTCAAAGTATCTGATGTCATGGGTATCCCGCTCACAGCTCATCAAGACGATTCGGTTTATGACGTGATTGTTAGCCTCTTTATGGAAGATAGTGGAGGGGTATTTGTTTTGGATAAGGACAATTACCTTTGTGGCTTGGTTTCTCGAAAAGACTTGCTCAAGGCGGCGATAGGAGGTAGCGACCTAACCAAGCTACCGATTGGTATGGTTATGACTCGTGTTCCTAATGTGACCACTGTTTTGGAGGATGCCTCAGTTAGTCAAGCAGCGGATTTACTGGTTAAACGAGAAGTTGATAGCTTACCCGTGGTTCGGTTAGATCCTGATTTTCCTGATAAAATGACCGTGGTAGGAAAGTTATCTAAAACCATTATTAGTCGTCTTTTTCTAGAATTGTAGGGATATTGAAGGAGGTTCTCATGGAAGACCAACTATCGATTTTTATTGTTTCTGACTCTTTAGGAGAAACGGCTAGAGCCTTAGCTAAGGCCTGTATTTACCAATTTCCCAATCATGACCACTGGGAATTTCGCCGCTTTTCCTATATTAATAGAGTCGACTTGCTTGATAAGGTTTTTGAAGAAGCTAGGCAAACAACAGCTTTTTTAATGTTTAGTTTGGTGGATGAAAAACTGGCAAGTTATGCTGAAAAACGATGCCAAGAAGAAGGATTCGTCTACGTTGATTTGTTAACAAACGTTATTAAGGCTATGGCTAGTATCTCGGGTGCTAAGCCGTTGGGAGAACCAGGAATCCTGCGGCGTTTGGACAATCATTACTTCAAACGTGTGGATGCGATTGAATTTGCAGTCAAATATGATGACGGCAAGGATCCGAGAGGGATTTTGAAAGCAGATGTGATTTTGCTGGGGGTGTCAAGGACATCTAAAACTCCTCTTAGCATGTACCTTGCCGACAAGCAATTAAAGGTGGTTAATATCCCTTTGGTGCCCGAAATTCCAATTCCTAAGGAATTGAGTCAGGTGTCTCCTAAGCGGATTATCGGATTGACCAACTCGCCTGAAAAACTCAATCATATTCGAAGCGAACGCTTAAAGGCACTTGGTGTCTCGGGCGCAGCTAATTATGCTAAAATGGACCGCATTTTGGAAGAATTGGATTATGCAGATGCAGTCATGAAATCTCTCAGTTGTCCGGTGATCAATGTCGCTCATAAGGCGATTGAGGAGACTGCAAGTATTATTTTAGAATTATTGACGTCAAATGGTGTAACTGTTGTTAAGGATTACGACAGGTAATAGGAGGCTTATCATGGAAAAGACATTTGTTTATCGGTTTGATCAAGGTCACAAAGACATGCGTGACTTACTGGGTGGTAAGGGAGCAAATTTGGCTGAAATGACAGCTATTGGCCTGCCTGTGCCGCAAGGGTTTACCATTACCACAGAAGCTTGCAATGATTATTATGAAAAAGACGGTCAGGTCAGCTCGCTGGTGTTAGACCAAATTGACCAGGCCTTGCTGGAATTGGAGAAGGTTCAGGGGAAGGTATTAGGCAGTGACGACAATCCACTTCTTGTCTCTGTTCGGTCGGGTGCTGTTTTTTCCATGCCTGGCATGATGGATACCATTTTAAACCTCGGATTAAATGATAAAAGTGTGCTTGGGCTGGCTTCAAGTACTCAAAATGAACGTTTTGCTTATGACAGTTACCGCCGTTTTATTCAAATGTTTTCGGACGTGGCTATGGAAATCCCTAAGTACAAATTTGAAGCGGTGCTTGATCGGATTAAAGAAGCTAAGGGCTATCAGAGTGATACCGATTTGACAACTGATGATCTCATGGCTATTGTTGCTGAATACAAATCCATCTACCAAAGTGAAATGGGGAAAGCATTTCCTCAGGATCCTAGGGAACAACTGTTATTGGCGATTAAAGCTGTTTTTCGGTCTTGGAATAACCCAAGGGCTCGTATTTATCGTCAGCTCAATGATATTTCAGATCAATTGGGAACAGCGGTGAATATCCAGTCCATGGTTTTCGGCAATATGGGAGCAGATAGTGGTACGGGAGTTGCCTTTACCCGTAATCCTGCCACAGGAGAGGCTGTTCTTTTTGGAGAATATTTGATCAATGCCCAGGGAGAAGATGTGGTGGCAGGCATTCGGACACCTCAAAGCATTGCCACTCTGGAAAAAGAGATGCCAGCTATTTATGACGAATTTATTGCTATCACTCAGCTTTTGGAAAAGCACTATCGTGATATGCAGGATGTGGAATTCACTATAGAGAAGGGCAAACTTTATATGCTGCAGACCCGTAATGGGAAACGCACTGCCAAAGCCGCTATCAAGATTGCCGTTGATTCGGTGAAAGAAGGGCTGATTAGCAAAGAAGAGGCTATTTTACGCATTGAGCCTAGTCAACTAGACCAGTTGCTCCATCCTACTTTTGACTCCAAAGCCTGTCAAGAAGCTCTTTGTCTAGCAAAAGGACTACCTGCCTCACCAGGAGCTGCTTCGGGCCGTGTTTATTTCCATGCAGAGGATGTGGTTGCTCATGCTAAACAAGGAGAACCTTGCCTTTTAGTACGGCAAGAAACATCTCCAGAAGATATTGAAGGGATGGTCAAGGCAACTGGTATTTTAACGGCTCGTGGGGGCATGACTTCTCACGCAGCAGTTGTTGCAAGAGGCATGGGGAAAACTTGTGTGGCCGGTTGCAGTCAATTACGGGTTAATGAAGCTGCAAAAACCATTGATGTGGATGGCAGACAGATTCACGAGGGAGACTATCTTTCTATTGATGGCAGCACCGGCAGAGTTTATCTGGGAGAACTAGCCATGACCTCCGTAACAGTTGATGACACCTACACCACCTTTATGAGCTGGGTTGATGAGGCGCGTGATATGCTGGTCAGAACCAATGCTGACAACCCTCGTGATGCCCAAAAAGCGATTGACTTTGGGGCAGAAGGCATTGGTTTGTGCCGCACCGAGCACATGTTCTTTGAGGAAGACAGGATTCCAGCTGTTCGTGAAATGATTTTGGCAGATGGTTTAGATGACCGTCTCAAAGCTCTGGACAAACTATTGCCTTTCCAACGTCAGGATTTTTATGAGATTTTTAAAGTATTGAATGGCAGAGCCTGTACCATTCGTCTCTTAGACCCACCGCTACATGAATTCTTGCCGCATGAGGAAAAAGCGGTTAAGGATTTGGCAGAGCAGATGGGTTATCCCTTAGATTATCTTCACAAACGCATTGCTGACTTGGAAGAATTTAACCCTATGCTGGGGCACCGTGGTTGTCGTTTAGCCATTACTTACCCCGAAATTTATCAAATGCAGGTTAAAGCCATTGCTCAAGGTGCAATCAAAGCCTTACAAGAAGGCTATGGAGTAACACCTGAAATCATGGTGCCGCTGATTAGCAGCGCTAAAGAGTTGGCTACCTTACGCCCCCTCATTGAGCAAACCATGCAAGAAGAACTGGCAGCTGCAGATCAAAAGTTGGCTTACACCATTGGGACGATGATTGAAATTCCAAGAGCTTGTGTGACAGCTGATGACATCGCTCAGTATGCGGATTTCTTCAGTTTCGGAACAAACGACCTAACACAAATGGGCTTTGGTTTTTCCCGAGACGATGCTGGAAAATTCTTGGGGGAATACGTTGACAGGGGTATTTTTGACAAGGATCCGTTCCAGACCTTTGATCAGAAAGGGATTGGCCGTCTCTTTAGTACAGCCGTTTCATTAGGCCGTTCGGTTAAGCCTGGGTTGAAACTTGGTATTTGTGGGGAACATGGTGGCGATCCTGCTTCCATTGCCTTTTGCCACAGCCGAGGCCTGACCTACGTTTCTTGTTCGCCATTTAGAGTGCCGCTTGCTCGCTTGGCGGCTGCTCAGGCTGCCATCAAAGCTTCAGGGCACAGTCTTATCCAAGACAAATAGAACTTAGTTTGTCATACTTCCTGACTAAGGTTTTCTGGTCTTGGTCAGGAAGTTTTTCGCTATATGGCTTTCTAGAATTGCATCGGTCACCTATGGTAAATGGGCGCAATTGTGATATAATAATTGAGACTATGTAAATATGATGTGAGGAGTTTTTCCGCTACCTTTGGAGAATAGCAGGGCTGTTCTTTGGAATTGGAATACTTCTGATCATCTTGGATGGGAGAAATCATGAAAATTTCTGAAGAAGAAGTTCGCCATGTCGCGAAGCTATCAAAATTATCATTCTCAGAAAGTGAGACAACAACCTTTGCAACGACCTTATCCAAAATCGTTGATATGGTTGAATTGCTGAACGAAGTTGACACCGAAGGTGTTGCCATTACAACAACCATGGCAGATAAGAAAAATGTGATGCGTCAAGATGTCGCTGAAGAAGGAACAGACCGTGCCTTGCTCTTTAAAAATGTTCCTGAAAAAGAAAATCACTTTATCAAGGTACCTGCTATTTTGGATGACGGAGGAGATGCCTAATGTCTTTTAATCATAAAACCATTGAAGAGTTGCATGACCTCCTTGTAGCTAAGGAGATTTCAGCAACAGAATTGACCCAAGCAACACTTGAAGACATCAAGTCTCGTGAGGAGGTTGTCGGATCGTTTATCACTGTTTCAGAAGAAGCTGCTCTTAAACAAGCTGCGGCAATTGATGCCAAAGGTATTGATGCTGACAACCTCATGTCAGGTATTCCACTAGCTGTTAAGGATAATATTTCAACCAAGGGAATCCTAACCACAGCCGCTTCAAAAATGTTGTATAACTACGAGCCGATTTTTGATGCTACATCAGTAGCTAATGCCTACGCTAAAGACATGATTGTTATTGGAAAAACCAACATGGACGAATTTGCCATGGGTGGTTCAACAGAAACGTCATATTTCAAGAAAACGAAAAATGCTTGGGACCACACAAAAGTACCTGGAGGTTCATCAGGTGGTTCGGCAACAGCAGTCGCTTCAGGACAAGTCCGTTTGTCTCTTGGTTCAGACACTGGAGGTTCTATTCGGCAGCCAGCTGCCTTTAATGGTGTTGTCGGTTTGAAGCCGACCTATGGTACTGTTTCTCGCTATGGTTTAATTGCTTTTGGAAGCTCACTTGATCAGATTGGACCTTTTGCTCCGACAGTCAAAGAAAACGCCCAATTATTAAATGTGATTGCAAGTAGCGATGTCAAGGATGCCACTTCAGCACCTGTTCGCATTGCAGACTACACATCTAAAATTGGTCGTGATATTAAAGGCATGAAGATTGCCCTTCCTAAAGAGTATCTTGGCGAAGGGATTGATCCTGAGATCAAGGAAACAGTTCTTGCGGCAGCTAAACAGTTTGAAGCCTTAGGAGCTACTGTTGAGGAAGTAAGCCTTCCACATAGCAAGTACGGCGTGGCTGTTTATTATATTATCGCTTCGTCAGAAGCGTCTTCAAACTTACAACGTTTTGATGGCATTCGCTATGGTTTCCGTGCTGACGATGCTAAAAACTTGGATGAAATCTATGTTAACACTCGTAGTCAAGGCTTTGGTGATGAGGTTAAACGTCGTATCATGCTTGGGACCTTTAGTTTGTCATCAGGTTATTATGACGCTTATTTCAAAAAGGCTGGTCAAGTGCGCACTTTGATTATTCAAGATTTTGACAAGGTCTTTGCGGATTATGATCTTATTCTAGGCCCAACAACACCGACGGTTGCTTTTGGCTTAGACACACTCAACCACGATCCTGTTGCCATGTATTTGGCCGACTTATTGACCATTCCGGTTAACTTGGCTGGTCTGCCAGGTATTTCTATTCCAGCAGGATTCGTCGATGGCTTGCCAGTAGGGCTTCAATTAATTGGTCCGAAATACGCTGAAGAAACCATCTATCAAGCAGCAGCAGCCTTTGAAGCGGTGACAGATTATCACAAGCAACAACCGATTATTTTTGGAGGTGACAAGCAATGAATTTTGAAACCATTATTGGGCTTGAAGTCCATGTGGAATTAAATACCAATTCCAAAATTTTCTCACCTTCGTCAGCTCACTTTGGTGAGGACCCAAATGCCAACACGAATGTGATTGATTGGTCTTTCCCAGGGGTTTTACCAGTCATGAACAAAGGCGTTATTGATGCGGGCATAAAAGCTGCGCTTGCCCTCAATATGGACATCCATAAAGAGATGCATTTCGACCGCAAAAATTATTTCTACCCAGATAATCCTAAAGCTTACCAAATTTCACAGTTTGACGAGCCGATTGGCTACAACGGATGGATTGAGATTAAATTGGAAGACGGCTCAACCAAGAAAATTCGTATTGAACGCGCACACTTGGAAGAAGATGCTGGTAAAAACACTCATGGCACAGATGGTTATTCTTATGTGGACCTTAACCGCCAAGGAGTTCCTTTGATTGAGATTGTGTCAGAAGCCGATATGCGTTCTCCTGAAGAAGCCTATGCTTATTTGACAGCTCTGAAAGAAATCATCCAGTATACGGGTATTTCTGATGTTAAGATGGAAGAAGGCTCCATGCGTGTGGATGCCAATATTTCTCTTCGTCCTTACGGGCAAGAACAATTTGGAACCAAGACTGAATTGAAAAACTTGAACTCCTTCTCAAATGTCCGTAAAGGGCTTGAATTTGAGGTGGAACGTCAAGCCAAACTCTTGCGTTCAGGTGGTGTGATACGCCAAGAAACGCGCCGCTATGACGAAGCGAATAAGGGGACTATTTTGATGCGGGTCAAAGAAGGGGCAGCGGACTATCGTTATTTCCCAGAACCAGACCTGCCATTATATGAGATTGATGATGCTTGGATTGACGAGATGCGTGCTCAATTACCTCAATTCCCAGCTCAGCGTCGTACTAAATACGAAGAGGAACTTGGCCTCTCAACTTATGATGCTAGCCAACTAACAGCTACCAAAGCCTTGTCAGATTTCTTTGAAACTGCAGTAAGTCTTGGTGGCGACGCCAAGCAAGTCTCTAACTGGTTGCAAGGGGAAGTTGCCCAATTCTTAAATGCAGAAGGCAAAACCATTGAAGAAATTAGATTGACGCCTGACAACTTAGTGGAAATGATTGCTATTATTGCTGATGGTACAATCTCTTCTAAAATTGCTAAGAAGGTCTTTGTTCATTTGGCTAAAAACGGTGGCTCAGCTCGCGCCTACGTCGAAAAGGCAGGGCTTGTTCAGATTTCTGATCCCGCTGTTTTGGTACCAATTATTCACCAAGTCTTTGCTGATAATGACGCTGCAGTAGCTGATTTCAAATCAGGTAAACGTAACGCAGACAAGGCCTTCACAGGCTTCTTGATGAAGGCAACCAAAGGTCAAGCCAACCCACAAGTCGCTCAACAATTATTAGCACAAGAACTCCAAAAACTGTTAGATTAGACTTTTTTGGATAGATTCTTAGTTTGTTAAAAGGCAGTCCCCCTGGAAGGTGGGCTGCTTTTTGTCTATTTGTTTTAGGCGGATTAGGACTGAAGTGGTGGAGTTGGTGACCTGCTATTCTTTTCAGTTCTGGAAATAGGAAAACTTGTAGGCTTGAACTATTCCCGTTGTTGTTTATCCCAATTATGATAAGGGTTTGCTGAACAGTAAAAAGAAAAATCGCCACGATAAAGTAGCGATTTTTCTCTTTTATGAGCCTCAAAAAACGTCAAAGCGTTATAATAGTTAGTGCAAATATCTCTATTAACGAGGTCTCACTATGCACATTATAACACAACTCAATCTCTTTGAAGACCAAGAA
>NZ_JBWKAI010000010.1:0-56024 GCF_056500955.1 Streptococcus sp. F2 | reverse complement strand
CATTAAGATCTGTTTGAACTTACTCGTTCTTTCTGTCGCTGACAGATTTATTTCTCGTTTTTGACGGGTAATATGTCTCCATATCACCCTCACATTTGGTTCGTCTTATTCAGTTCTCAAAGGTCTTGTCCTCTTTCGAGACAACTATTTTATTCTATCAACTTTTACTAACTTTGTCAACAACTTTTTTACTCTTTTTTTCGAATACTTCAGTCGCCAACGTCTGCTCAGCCGACAGCTTTATTAGTATACGATATTTATCCTCCTGATGTCAACTCTTTTTTGTACTTTTATGTCTTTTTTTACATTTTTATTGAAAACAGCTTAAAATCAACGACTTTTAAGATGAAAAATAGGCTTAATTCTCTCATTCTGAAAAATATTTGCATCAAGTATCACTCTTAACTGAACCGAAACTACTAATATATTTTTATTATTACAAGTGCTGAGCCAAACTTTCTTAAAAGTTTTTTGATTGTGATTTATACAAGGAGCTAATTGATGCATTTATTTGGCCGTAGAAGCTCTTTGTAGGGGCTTTCTATTCTAATTGCTTTAGAAGCCTCTTAAATGGTCTCACAGGATGTTAAAGACGCTTTTAGGTAAATTTTAGTTGTATTGTTGAATAATTCATAAAATGACAAAACGCCTGCTTACGAAAAGTTTCTACTACATTAGAGACATTTCGTAAACAAGCGTTACACATTAACAATATGATGAGTGTTCCCGCTAGGAAAAATCCTAGCGGTAGACCAGAGCTAGACTAAGAATATCCCTAATGGTTATTCCATCATCATAACACTCAACAAAATTGATAAAAATTAAACTAATTCGATAATTGCCATTGGAGCAGCATCTCCACGGCGTGGTTCTGTTTTAAGAATACGAGTGTATCCACCGTTACGTTCTGCATAACGAGGTGCAATTTCTGAGAAAAGTTTTTGAAGAGCTGTAGTTGATGTGTATTTATCAGTAGCTTCATCATAATTTTCTGATGCGATTTCGTTACGAACGTATGCAGCTGCTTGGCGACGAGCATGAAGATCACCACGTTTACCAAGAGTAATCATTTTTTCAACTGTTTTACGGATTTCTTTTGCACGTGCTTCTGTCGTTACAATTGATTCGTTGATCAAAAGATCTGTCGTCAAATCACGAAGCATTGCTTTACGTTGTGAGCTAGTGCGTCCTAGTTTACGGTAAGCCATTTTGTCCTCCTATATTATTTATCGTTTTTTAGTCCGAGACCTAAATCAGCAAGTTTAACCTTAACTTCTTCAAGGCTCTTGCGTCCAAGGTTACGGACTTTCATCATTTCAGGCTCAGATTTTTCTGTTAAATCGAAGACAGTATTAATGCCTGCGCGTTTCAAACAGTTATATGAGCGTACGGATAAATCAAGTTCCTCGATGGTGCGGTCAAGTACCTTTTCATCGTTCACTTTTTCAGTTTCTTTCATTACTTCAGTTGCTTTTGCAACATCCGTTAAATCAGTAAACAAGTTTAAGTGTTCGATTAAAACTCGAGCAGATAGACCTAAAGCATCTTCAGGAATAATTGTTCCGTTTGTCATGATTTCAATCGTTAATTTATCAAATCCATCATTGCTACCTACACGGGCAGGCTCAACTTGATAATTAACTTTTTTAACTGGCGTATAGATTGAATCTACGGCCAATGTACCCACAGGTGCATCATCTTTTTTGTTGCCTTCTGCTGGTACATATCCACGTTTTTTAGCAACGGTCATTGTCGCACGTAGAGAATGTCCTTCAGCAATTGTAAAAAGATAATGATCCGGGTTAACAAGTTCGATATCACTGTCAGTAAGGATATCACCAGCTGTTACTTCTGCTGGTCCTTCTACTTCAAGTTCGATAATCTTTTCGTCTTCGACGTATGATTTCACAGCAAGTCCTTTAACATTAAGGATAATTTGCATGACATCTTCACGTACACCTGGGATTGTATCAAATTCGTGTAGTACTCCATCAATTTTAATTGATGTTACTGCTGCACCTGGAAGTGAAGACAAGAGTACACGACGAAGAGAATTACCTAGAGTTGTTCCGTAGCCACATTCAAGTGGTTCGATTACAAATCTACCGTAATCTTTATTTTCATCAATTTTTGTTATTATTGGTTTTTCAAACTCAATCATTTTTTCACCCCTCGAAACGAAACTTGTGTACTATTGTTATATGATTATACACGACGACGTTTTGGAGGACGAGCACCATTATGTGGCACAGGAGTCACATCACGAATTGCAGTTACTTCTAGACCAGCAGCTGCTAGGGCACGAATAGCTGATTCACGACCTGAACCAGGACCTTTTACAGTAACTTCAACAGTTTTTAGTCCGTGTTCTTGTGCAGATTTTGCAGCAGCTTCTGCAGCCATTTGAGCAGCAAATGGAGTAGATTTACGAGAACCTTTGAAACCAAGAGCACCAGCTGATGACCATGCAAGAGCATTACCATGCACATCTGTAATCATAACAATAGTGTTATTAAATGTAGCGTGAATATGTGCAACACCAGATTCGATGTTCTTTTTCACACGACGTTTACGTGTTGGTTTAGCCAATTTTTTTACCTCCTTTTTTATTTTTTCTTACCTGCAATCGCAACAGCTTTACCTTTACGAGTGCGAGCATTGTTTTTAGTGTTTTGTCCACGGACAGGAAGTCCACGACGGTGACGGATCCCACGGTATGAACCGATTTCCATCAAACGTTTGATGTTCAAGTTAACTTCACGACGAAGGTCACCTTCAACTTTAATTGCATCTACTTCACGACGGATAGCGTCTTCTTGATCTGATGTCAAATCTTTAACACGGATATCTTCTGAAATACCAGCAGCTGCTAAGATTTTTTTAGATGTTGCAAGACCAATTCCGTAAACATAAGTAAGTGAAATTACTACGCGTTTATCATTTGGAATATCAACTCCAGCAATACGAGCCATTTTTTCTCCTTTCTATTTTATCCTTGACGTTGTTTGTGTTTTGGATTTGTTGGACAAATCACCATAACACGACCGTTACGACGAATAACTTTGCAGTATTCGCAAATTGGTTTAACCGATGGTCTTACCTTCATGTTTTAATCCCTCCAATTATTTCGATTATTTAAAGCGGTATGTGATACGTCCACGTGTCAAATCGTATGGACTCATCTCTACAGTAACACGATCACCAACTAAAATACGAATGTAATTTTTGCGGATTTTTCCTGATACAGTTGCTAGAATTTGATGTCCATTTTCCAATTCAACAGTAAACATTGCATTTGGCATCGTTTCTACTACTTTGCCTTCAATTTCAATCACGTCTTCTTTTGCCACGCAAAAGTACCCCCTAAATTTCGATTTGATGTCCTCTGAGCACAGAGGTAACAATTATAAGTCAGACTAGCCTATTATATCACGAGTTAACAACTTGCGCAAGCTATTTTCTTGAATTTATTTTAGACCCTTAATGACTTCGTCGATATCTACAAAAACTTCTGAAATGTCTTTATTTCCGTCAATATCATGAACAATTCCTGCTTGACGATAGTGATTAAGAATTGGCTCACCTTGTGCAATGTTAACATCTAAACGACGTTTAACAGTCTCAGGTTTGTCATCTTCACGTTGATAAAAATCATTTTCATCATAATCACCTGCTGGTGGGTTAAAGACTTTGTGGAAAGTTTCGCCCGTTTTCTTGTTAATGATACGACCACTAAGCCTTTCAACAAGAGCAGTAGGATCAACATCAATATTAATGACCCCATCCAAAGTAAGTCCTAATGCTTTTAACGTAGCATCCAAAGCATGTGCTTGTTCAATGGTACGTGGATAACCATCTAATAAGAAGCCCTTTTCGTTAACATCATCTTGTGACAGACGTTCTTTAACGATTCCATTTGTGACTTCATCAGGTACCAAATCACCTTTGTCAATATAAGACTTAGCGAGAATACCCATTTCAGTTTGGTTAGCCATAGCTGCACGGAACATATCGCCTGTTGAAATATGGATAAGTCCAAAGGCTTCAACAATCTTTGCAGCTTGAGTTCCT
Organism: Streptococcus sp. F2; assembly: GCF_056500955.1. Lineage (NCBI taxonomy): Bacteria > Bacillati > Bacillota > Bacilli > Lactobacillales > Streptococcaceae > Streptococcus > Streptococcus sp. F2. Next base: position 51,953 of record NZ_JBWKAI010000010.1, on the reverse strand, counting down.
TTACCAGCTCCTGGTAAGCCCATGATTAAAAGATTCATCTTTTTCTCCTCTTTTAAAATAAATGATAACAGGAAATAAGTTTCCTTGGTTTTTTGTTTTCAAATGGCAATAAGAAATGTTTTTGCGACGAAGTCTTATTGTCATTTAAAAACAAAATAGAAGGTTGACAATGTCAACCTGTATTCTATTCTGCTGTATTCATAAATCCGACATATTTTCTCTTGAGCAAGTATCCTTCAAGTTGTTTCATGCCTTCGATACCAGTTGAAATCAAAATGAGCAAGCTTGTCCCACCTAGAGCAATACTAGAAGAAAGGTTGAGAGCTTGTTGCGCTGCAATAGGAGCTAGAGAGATAAATGCTAGGAAAATAGCACCTACTGTGGCTAATTTTTTAAGCAATGATGACATAAATTGTTCTGTCTCACGTCCAGGTCGAACACTTGGGATATATGAGGAATTCTTCTGAAGATTTTCTGCTGTCTTTTCAGGATTTACTTGTACAAAGGTATAGAAGAATGAGAACAAGATAATCAACACGGCATAAACCATCATTCCGACTGGAGTTTGGTAATTGAAAATCTCCTGTAAACGGGTTAGCCATGGTATATCTCTACCATTTTGAACAAAAGGAATAATCGTACTTGGGATAGTTGTAATCGAGCTGGCAAAGATAACGGGAATAACGCCGGCTGGATTTACTTTTAATGGAAGGTATGAACTTGTAGGCGCACCTTGCATCAATTTTGTATATTGGATTGGAATTTTGTATTCCGCTTGTTGAACGTAAGTCGTAAAGAAAACAATAGCAAGAACAGCTAAGATTAAAATGCCAACAATGAGATAAGATGACTGTAAATCACTTGCCTTAACATTTACAAAATAATCTTCACGGATAGTTGCAATCGCATTGGGAATTGAGGAAATGATACCGGCAAAGATAATCATTGACACTCCATTACCAAATCCTTTATCGGTGATTTGTTCTCCAAGCCAGGTCACAATCACACTACCCGTTGTGAGCAATGCTCCAATAAGCAAATAAGTTTTAACATCTGGTGTTTTCACAAGGGCAACACTTGATAGCGTGTTAAAACCTGCTGTGATACCAATTGACTGAGCAAAGGCTAAGACAAGAGAAATATAGCGTGTCGCTTGATTTAATTTACGGCGACCCACTTCACCTTGTTTACCCCACTCAACAAACTTAGGCAAAATATCCATTTGTAACAGTTGAACAACAATGGAAGCCGTAATGTAAGGGCTAACCCCCATAGAGAATACTGAAAAGTTTCTCATGGCATTCCCACTGACCAAATTCAACATATTTAAGAAAGGAAGTTCACTCAGTTGCTCTAAGCTTTTTGCATTTACACCTGGCACAGTGATGTGTGTCCCTATTCGGAATACAAGGATGATAAAGATAGTAAAGAAAATTTTATTTCTTACCGTCTTTATCTTCAATGCGTCTTTAAGTATTTTTAAGAACATAATGAGTATCCCCTCATTAGATGACTTCGATTGAACCACCTTTAGCAGTAATCGCTGCTTCAGCAGATTTTGAGAATTTAGCTGCTTTTACAGTCAATTTTTTAGTCAATTCGCCGTTACCAAGAACTTTAACGCCTGATTTTTCAGCACGAACGATTCCAGCTTCTTTAAGAACAACTGGTGTTACTTCTGTACCATCTTCAAAAACGTTCAATTGATCAAGGTTAACAAGTGCATATTCTTTAGCGTTGATGTTTGTAAATCCACGTTTTGGAATACGACGGAACAATGGTGTTTGTCCACCTTCAAAACCTAAACGTACGCCGCCACCGCTACGAGCTTTTTGACCTTTTTGACCGCGACCAGATGTTTTACCATTACCTGATGATGTTCCGCGACCAACACGGTTACGTACTTTACGTGAGCCTTCAGCAGCTTTTAATTCATGAAGTTTCATTTTTTCTCCTTTTTTTGTAAAATGCTAGCGCCTCTATGAGGGGAAAGGACTCCCCATAGAAACTCGCCTATACATTAATGATGATTAAGTTATCCAAAATAACTTAATACAGATACGCACTAACCGACTACTGTTTGTTGCCAAAAAAGCAAACTACAAGTGTCGGTTTTGTGCTGGTGTTTAATTATGAAATCAGGGATTTCACAGTTATAACTTATTTAACGTCTTCAACGGTAACCAAGTGAGAAATAGCTGTCACCATACCACGGATAGCAGCGTTATCTTCTTTGACTACTGAAGAGTTTAATTTACCAAGTCCAAGAGCAACAACAGTTTTACGTTGTTCTGGCTTACGTCCGATTGGAGACTTAGTCAAAGTAATTTTAATTTGAGCCATGATGATCCCCTTTCTTATGCTAAGTCAGAAACTGAAATGCCACGAAGTGCGGCAACTTCTTCTGCACGTTTAAGTTGTTTCAATCCTTCAACAGTTGCACGAACAATGTTGATTGGAGTGTTTGAACCAAGAGATTTTGAAGTAATATCAGCAATACCTGCTAATTCGATGACGGCACGAACTGCGCCACCAGCAGCAACTCCAGAACCTTCTACAGCTGGTTTCAACAATACTTTAGCTCCACCGAAGTTAGTGTAAACTTCGTGAGGGATTGTTGTACCAACCATTGGTACTTCGATCATGTTTTTCTTAGCAGCTTCAACTGCTTTACGGATAGCTTCTGGAACTTCTTGAGCTTTACCAGTACCAAATCCAACACGACCATTTCCATCACCAACAACTACAAGAGCTGCAAAGCGAAGGCGACGTCCACCTTTAACAACTTTTGTAACGCGGTTAATCGCAACAACGCGTTCTTCAAGTTCAACTGCATTATCTTTAAATGCCATTATTTTGTGTCCTCCCTATTAGAATTTCAATCCGTTTTCACGAGCTGCATCAGCCAAGGCTTTAACACGTCCGTGATAGAGATATCCACCGCGGTCAAACACCACTTCAGAAATACCTTTAGCCACTGCACGTTCAGCAACAAGTTTGCCGACTACAACGGCTTGTTCTGTTTTTGTTCCTTTAGAAACGTCTTTATCAAGAGTTGATGCACTTGCGAGCGTTACACCCGCTACGTCATCAATAACTTGAGCGTAGATGCCTGTATTAGAACGGAATACGTTCAAACGTGGGCGTTCTGCAGTTCCAGAGAGTTTACCGCGGACGCGACGATGGCGTTTTTGGCGGATTTTGTTTTTATCTGGTTTCGAAATCACAATTTTCACCTCTTAATTTTAATCAATTTGTCTCACTGACAAGTTGTCGATTGAACTTATCAAGCATGGTAAGATGCAATACTTCCCATACCCGACTAAGAACATTATTTACCTGTTTTACCTTCTTTAAGGCGTACGTATTCACCAACGTAACGGATCCCTTTACCTTTATAAGGCTCTGGTGAACGCAAGCTACGGATGTAAGCAGCTGTTTGACCAACAACTTCTTTGTTGATTCCTTCAACTGAGATTGAAGTTGGGTTAGCAACAGTAAAGGTAATTCCTTCTGGAGCTTCAACTTCGTCTTGGTGAGATTTACCTACTGAAAGGACAAGTTTAGTACCTTGAAGTTGAGCGCGGTAACCGACACCCTTCATTTCAAGATCTTTTTTGAAACCTTCAGAAACACCTACAACCATGTTATTCAAGTTAGCACGAGTTGTACCATGGATTGTTTTCATTTCTTTTGAGTCGTTAGGACGTGCAAGAGTAATCTCAGTTCCTTCAACTTTGATTTCAATATTTTTGTTAAACTCACGAGTGAGTTCGCCTTTAGGGCCTTTTACAGTAACAACGTTGTCATTGTTAATGATTTCGACACCTGCTGGCAAAGTAATAACTTTATTACCAATACGTGACATTATTTTTTCTCCTGTTAAATTATCAAGCCGCCAAGCGACTAGTTTTCACGGGGGTTTGATAGAATGATATACTTCAATTTATATTTCAAAATTGAACATGAGCTGTGGCCTGTGTGAAAAAGATAAATCTTCCTTGAGTGTAAACACTCTACGTCAGATTTCCTATTTTCACTTTGTCCACGACGCTCTTAGTATCTTAAATTACCAAACGTATGCGATAACTTCTCCACCAACGTTCTTTTGACGAGCTTCTTTGTCAGTCAAAAGACCTTCTGATGTAGAAATAATTGCGATTCCAAGTCCGTTAAGAACTTTAGGAACATCTTCACGTTTTGCGTAAACACGAAGACCTGGTTTTGATACACGTTTCAAGTTAGTGATAACGCGCTCACCGTTTTGTCCATATTTAAGGAATACACGGATGATACCTTGTTTGTCATCTTCGATAACTTCAACGTTTTTTACAAAACCTTCACGTTTAAGGATTTCAGCAATCCCTTTTTTAATGTTTGAAGCAGGTACTTCTAACACTTCGTGTTTCACTTGGTTAGCGTTACGGATACGTGTTAAAAAGTCTGCAATTGGGTCAGTCATAACCATTTTATCTTTTCTCCTCTTACTAGTAGTTTGAATCAATCACTTGCTAGTTAATCGTGCCCGACCGGGCGGGTTGTCCAACTAGGCTGAATAACCTAGTTGGACACGAGCTGCAACCTATGTGAAAAAGATAAACCTTCCTAGAATGCAAGCAGTCTTTGTTAGATTCTATATTTTCACTTTGTATGCTATGCTCTTTGTATCATTTTTTTACCAAGAAGCTTTAACAACACCTGGAATTTGACCTTTGTAGGCCAATTCACGGAAGCAAACACGGCAAAGTTTAAACTTGCGGTAAACTGAATGTGGACGTCCACATTTTTCACAGCGAGTATAAGCTTGTGTAGAGTGTTTTGCAGGACGTTTGTTCTTAGCAATCATAGATTTTTTAGCCAATTTATTTACCCCCTATTATTTTGCAAAAGGCATTCCAAGGCCTTTAAGCAATTCACGTGATTCTTCGTCAGTATTTGCAGTAGTGACGATTACGATATCAAGACCACGCACTTTATCAACATCATCGAAGTTGATTTCTGGGAAGATAAGTTGTTCTTTCACACCAAGAGTGTAGTTACCACGTCCGTCAAATGATTTTGTTGGAACTCCGTGGAAGTCACGAACACGAGGAAGTGAAACGCTAACTAATTTGTCTAGGAACTCGTACATACGTTCGCCACGAAGAGTTACCTTCGCACCGATCGCAACACCTTCACGAAGACGGAAGCCAGCGATTGATTTCTTAGCTTTAGTAATAAGTGGTTTTTGACCAGAGATAAGTGCTAATTCAGCAGCAGCTTTCTCAAGGTTTTTTGCGTTTGATACAGCATCACCAACACCCATGTTAAGAACGATTTTCTCAACTTTTGGCACAGCCATAACTGATGTGTAATTGAATTTCTCTGTCAACGCAGGAATTACTTCGTTAGTATATTTTTCTTTTAAACGATTTGCCATTATGCTTCTCCTTTCCTTCGTGATTAATCAAGCACTTCGCCTGATTTTTTGTTGTAACGTACTTTTTTGCCGTCAACAACTTTATAACCAACACGTCCAGCCACACCGTTTTTATCTAAAACTTGAACGTTAGATACATGGATTGGAGCTTCTTTTTCAACGATAGCACCTTGAGGGTTTTCAGTATTTGGTTTTTGGTGTTTTTTGATCATTCCAACACCTTCAACAACAACTTTGTTAACTTTTGGAAGTGCTTTAAGAACTACGGCTTCAGTGCCTTTATCCTTACCAGCAATTACGCGAACTTTGTCGCCTTTTTTTACAAACATTCTGGGTTTCTCCTATTAATTTCTTACGCCCTGATGGGCACCCTAGGTAAGCCTAGGGGACTTAGTTTGTTTAATTTTAAAAATTAAAGTACTTCTGGTGCAAGTGAAACAATCTTCATGTAGCCACCTTCACGCAATTCACGTGCAACAGGGCCGAAGATACGAGTTCCGCGAGGAGTTTTGTCATCACGGATGATTACAGCAGCGTTGTCGTCAAACTTGATGTATGAACCGTCTGGACGGCGAGCACCAGTTTTTGTACGAACGATAACAGCTTTAACCACGTCACCTTTTTTAACCGCTCCACCAGGAGTAGCTTGTTTGACAGAAGCAACGATTACGTCACCGATGTTAGCGAATTTACGTCCTGAACCACCAAGAACTTTGATAGTCAAGATCTCACGAGCACCGCTATTATCAGCAACTTTCAAGCGAGTTTCTTGTTGAATCATTTCAATTTTCTCCTTTTAGTTTGATTAGATAATAACAGCTTCTTCCACAACTTCTACAAGACGGAAACGTTTTGTAGCTGATAGTGGACGAGTTTCCATGATACGAACGATATCGCCTTCTTTAGCAAGGTTCTTTTCATCATGTGCTTTGTATTTTTTAGAATAGTTGATACGTTTACCATAGACTGGGTGGTTACGTTTTGTTTCAACTACAACAGTGATTGTTTTGTCCATCTTGTCAGATACTACGCGTCCAACAAGGGTTTTACGTTGATTACGTTCCATTATTAGAATTTCTCCTTTCCCAATCTATTATTTCATTTCAGATTGCACAGTTTTAACACGTGCAATTTGTTTTTTAACTTCGTTCAAACGAGCAGTTTGATCAAGTTGACCTGCTGCAGCTTGAAAACGAAGGTCGAAAAGTTCTTTCTTGAGTTCGTTTTCTTTTTTAGCAAGCTCTTCTTGAGACAAGCCACGAAGCTCAGCAACAAACTTTTTGATTTCTTCAAGTTTCATGTCTTCTCCTTATTCTGCTTCACGTTTTACGAATTTACATTTAACTGGTAATTTGTGGCTAGCAAGACGAAGTGCTTCGCGAGCGATTTCTTCAGAAACACCTGCGATTTCAAACATTACTTTACCACGTTTAACTGGTGCTACCCAACCTTCAGGTGCCCCTTTACCAGAACCCATACGAACCCCGATAGCTTTCGCTGTGTAAGATTTGTGAGGGAAAATTTTAATCCAAACTTTACCGCCACGTTTCATGTAACGAGTCATCGCGATACGAGCAGCTTCGATTTGACGGTTAGTGATCCATGAGCTAGTTGCAGCTTGAAGACCATATTCACCAAAATCTACAGTTTTTCCACCTTTTGCTTCACCACGCATTTTCCCACGGAACTCACGACGGTGTTTAACACGTTTAGGTACTAACATTTGTTATTTGCCTCCTTTAGTGTTTTTGCGAGCTGGAAGAACTTCACCACGATAGATCCAAACTTTAACACCAAGTTTACCGTATGTAGTGTCTGCTTCTTCCCAAGCGTAATCGATATCCGCACGAAGGGTATGAAGAGGAACAGTTCCTTCTGAGTAACCTTCTGCACGAGCGATATCAGCACCGTTCAAACGACCTGAAACTTGAGTTTTAATCCCTTTAGCTCCAGCACGCATTGTACGTTGGATTGCTTGTTTTTGAGCGCGACGGAAAGCAACACGTTGCTCAAGTTGACGAGCAATGTTTTCACCAACAAGGTGAGCATCAAGATCAGGTTGTTTGATTTCGATGATGTTGATGTGTACTTGTTTTCCAGTTAATTTGTTAAGTTGAGCGCGAAGTGCGTCAACGTTTGCGCCACCTTTACCGATAACCATACCTGGTTTTGCAGTGTGAAGTGAAACAATAACTTTGTTTACAGCGCGTTCAATTTCGATTGTTGAAACTGAAGCTTCTGCCAATTCTTTGTTAATGAATTTACGGATTGCAAGATCTTCATGAAGGTAATCCGCGTATTCTTTTTCAGCATACCATTTCGCATCCCAGTCACGGATGATACCGACACGCATACCAATTGGATGTACTTTTTGACCCACGATTTTACCTCCTTATTTTTCTGATACAACTACTGTTACGTGAGTTGTACGTTTGTTGATTGGTGAAGCTGAACCTTTCGCACGTGGACGGAAACGTTTCATTGTTGGTCCTTCGTTAGCGAATGTTTCAGATACTACCAAGTTAGCTTTTTCCAAACCAAAGTTGTTTTCTGCGTTAGCAATTGCTGAGTTAAGAGTTTTCTCAATAACACGAGCTGCTTTGTTTGGAGTGAATTTTAAGATTGCGATTGCGTCAGCAACTTTCTTACCACGGATAAGATCAAGTACTAAACGTGTTTTACGAGGTGAAACACGCACTGTACGAGCCATTGCTTTAGCTGAAGTAATTTCTGCCATTGTGTCCTCCTCCTATTAACGACGTGTTTTCTTGTCGTCAGCTGCGTGACCTTTGTAAGTACGAGTTGGTGCAAATTCACCAAGCTTGTGACCTACCATGTCTTCTTGGATGTAAACAGGTACATGTTTACGTCCATCATAAACTGCGATTGTATATCCGATGAAACTTGGGAAAATCGTTGAACGACGTGACCAAGTTTTGATTACTTTTTTCTTTTCGTCGTTTGCTTGAGCTTCAACTTTTTTCATCAAATGCTCGTCGACGAAAGGTCCTTTTTTAAGACTACGTCCCATTTTGTAGTTTTCTCCTTTAAATAATGTACCACAGCGGCTTGAGTTCAAGAGCCACACTCTAAACTCTACCGAGTTGGCGGAATAAATAGCAAAGCTATTGTAACGCTGTTTCAGCAAGTTTTGAGCGACTTACTAAAATTATTTTTCGTTACGACGACGAACGATAAGTTTGTCTGATTTAGCTTTCTTATTACGAGTTTTAAGACCAAGCGCTGGTTTACCCCATGGAGTTGATGGCGCTTTACGTCCAACTGGTGCTTTACCTTCACCACCACCGTGTGGGTGATCGTTAGGGTTCATTACAGAACCACGAACTGTTGGGCGGATACCTTTCCAACGGCTACGTCCTGCTTTACCAATGTTAACAAGCGATTGTTGTTCGTTACCAACAGTACCGATAGTTGCACGGCATGTACCAAGAATCATACGAACTTCGCCTGATTGAAGACGAACAAGAACGTATTTACCTTCTTGACCAAGTACTTGAGCAGAAGCTCCAGCTGCACGAACAAGTTCTCCACCTTTACCAGGTTTCAACTCAATGTTGTGAACAACTGTACCGACAGGGATATTTGCTAATGGAAGTGCGTTACCAACTTTGATGTCGGCATCTGGACCAGAAACAATACGTTGACCTACTTCAAGACCTTTAGGTGCAATGATGTAAGCTTTCACACCGTCAGTGTAGTGTACAAGTGCGATGTTTGCAGTACGGTTTGGATCGTATTCGATTGTTTTAACAACTGCTTCAACGCCATCTTTGTTACGTTTGAAGTCGATCAAACGGTAATGACGTTTGTGTCCACCACCTTGGTGACGAACTGTGATGCGACCATTGTTGTTACGACCAGCTTTGCTCTTAAGAGAAACAAGCAATGATTTCTCAGGTGTGCTTGTTGTGATTTCCGCGAAATCCAAAGAAGTCATGTTACGACGGCCATTTGTCGTTGGTTTATAAACTTTAATACCCACGTTATTTCCTCCTTAGATTATTCAGCTTCAGCTGCGAACAACTCGATTGCTTTAGAATCAGCTGTAAGAGTGATGATAGCTTTTTTAGTTTTTGAAGTGAAACCTGTGTAACGACCAACGCGTTTTGCTTTTGGTTTAACGTTAACAGTGTTTACACTTGCAACTTTAACTCCGTCAAAGGCAGCTTCAATAGCTTGTTTGATCAAAAGTTTGTGTGCACGAGTATCAACTTCGAAAGTGTATTTTCCTGCTTCAAGAGCAATCATTGACTTCTCAGTGATAACTGGTTTTTTGATTACGTCGTACAAATTCATTATGCAAGAACCTCCTCAATTGTAGAGATTGCTTCTTTAGTAACAAGAAGTTTGTCTGCGTTCACGATATCAAGAACACTTGCAGTTGCTGCAGTTGCAACAGTTACGTTTGGAAGGTTACGTGCAGAAAGCGCTGCAAATTCGTTTCCTTCTTCAACAAGAACAAGTACTTTTGTATCAATGCTAAGGGCTGAAAGCACTTTTGCAAATTCAGCAGTTTTTGGTGCTGCAAATGAAAGGCCTTCTACAGCTACAAATTTATCTTCAGCAACTTTTGCTGAGTAAACTGATTTCAAAGCAAGGCGACGAACTTTTTGTGGAAGTTTGTATCCGTATGAACGTGGAGTTGGTCCGAAGACAACACCACCACCACGCCATTGTGGTGAGCGGATAGAACCTTGACGAGCACGTCCAGTTCCTTTTTGACGCCATGGTTTACGTCCACCACCTGATACTGCTGAACGGTTTTTAACCGCATGAGTACCTTGGCGAAGGCTAGCGCGTTGGCTAATTACAACATCAAAAACAACTGATTCGTTTGGTTCGATACCGAAGATAGCATCGTTCAATTCAACTGAGCTAACTTCTTTACCAGTTTGGTCAAATAGTTTTACGTTTGCCATTTTAACTGTTTTCTCCTTTCTTATTATTTAGCAGCTTTAACTGCTGATTTGATAGTGATAAGAGATTTCTTAGCACCTGGTACGTTACCTTTGATAAGGATAACGTTCTTTTCTGGGATAACTTGTACAATTTCAAGATTTTGAATTGTCACACGGTTGCCACCCATACGTCCTGCCAAGTGTTTGTTTTTGAAAACACGGTTTGGCGCAACAGGTCCCATTGAACCTGGACGACGGTGGTAACGAGAACCGTGAGCCATAGGACCACGTGATTGACCATGGCGTTTGATAACACCTTGGAAACCTTTACCTTTTGAAGTACCAGTTACATCAACAACATCTCCAGCTGCGAATGTATCAACAGTAATTTCTGATCCTACTTCTAAGCCTTCAATGTTTTTGAATTCACGAATGAAGCGCTTAGGAGCTGTGTTAGCTTTCGCTACATGGCCTTTGGCAGGTTTGTTGCTCAATACTTCGCGTTTGTCATCAAAACCAACTTGAACCGCTTCATAACCGTCTGTTTCAACAGTTTTAACTTGAAGCACAACGTTTGGAGTTGCTTCGATGACAGTAACAGGGATAAATTCACCAGTTTCAGTGAAGATTTGAGTCATTCCCACTTTTTTCCCTAAGATTCCTTTTGTCATGAGAAAATATTTCCTTTTCTTAATAATATTTCAAAAAGTTTTTTATGAGCGTTTTTCATGCTCAAAAAAGTTTTTTACGAGCGTTTTTTGTGCTCAGAAATCAAATTAAAGTTTGATTTCTACGTTAACACCACTTGGAAGATCCAATTTCATAAGAGCGTCAACAGTCTTTTGAGTTGGGTTCACGATGTCAATAAGACGTTTGTGTGTACGCATTTCAAATTGTTCGCGAGAATCTTTGTATTTGTGAGTCGCACGAATAATTGTGTAAAGACTACGTTCTGTTGGAAGTGGAACTGGTCCAGCTACAGTAGCACCTGTACGTGTTGCAGTTTCAACGATTTTTTCTGCCGCTGTGTCAAGTGTACGGTGTTCGTACGCTTTCAAACGGATACGGATTTTTTTGTTTGCCATCTTTTCTCCTCTCGTCTATTTACGATAATAGGCTAGCTCCTCGAGAAAACCGACACCTGTTGCGTGGCAATGCAACCGAGTGTGTCGCAACCTCTCGTATCATAGCTAAAGCTGTATTTTTACAGCACCATAATATAATAACAGAATCACTCATTCAATGCAAGCTTTTTAGGCATATTTTTAAAAAAAAGATTGCCTTTCTAGTGAAAAGCAATCTACTGGTATTTCTTAAATTGTCTCGATAAAATCAGCCATCTAGCAGAATTGTCTAAAACAGTTGCTACCCAAACTCCCATCAATCCCATTTGACAGACAACTCCAAGAAGATAACCAAGAACAATACGAATCAACCACATTCCTATAGTGGTTACGTAAAAAGGAAGTTGAGGTCTTCCAATCCCCTGCCAAGCAGCCGTGTAAACTAAAGTCCCCGCTGTTGCAGGAGCTCCTAATAGTGAAAAAAGAAGGACAATCATGGCCGAGTCACGAGCATGAGGATTTTGAGTGAACATATTCAATAAGAGGGGACCGAGCAAATAGGTTAGAAATCCCATGGTGAACATCATCAGAGTTGATAAAAGAAACGATTCTCTAATCGTACATCTAATATCTGCTCCTTTTCCACTTCCTAATTGACCAGCGACTAGAATGACTGTAGCCGTTGACATAGCAAGTCCAGGCATGTAATTAAACTGAGTTAGTATTTCTCCAATTGCATTTCCTGCTAAAACGGTTGTTCCAAAGTGTACAATAATAATCGTAATCAGAACATCTCCTGCCCTCATCATCAAACGTTCACCGGCAGTAGGTAAGGAGAGATTAAAGATCGTTTTATCTATAGGCCTCGTCAATCGTCTCACAACGCTTTTTATAGGAACAAAGCGACAAAGCAAAAGTACACCTACTAAACGAGATAGAACAGTTGCCCAGGCAACCCCCGCAAGCCCGAAGCCCCAAACGTAGATGGATAAAGCAGAGAAAACAGCATTCAGCAGATTTATTAAAAAACTAACTTGCATAGGGATACGAGGTTTTCCTTGAGCACGAACAATAGCTCCTAAAATTGTCAAAAGCCCTAAACTCACAATCATACCGCCAACAATCGCTAAATACTGGCTTCCAATTAGGGTGAGGCTATCATCAGCTCCTAACACTTTTAAAATCTGTCGGCGACCAAGGACTGAGAAAACCCCAAGAAGGACAGATACCCCTAAGGTTAGCCGGAGGGCATCAGCGATACCATTTAACTGTTTGTTTTGATTGTGTTCTCCAATACTTCGAGCAATCAAGCTAGATATAGCAGCTCCTAGAGCAATATAAAGAGCCTGATAAATAGTAATAATATTATTGGCTATGGAAACACCTGAAACTGCCACTAAGCCAATTTGAGCGACAAGGTAGTTATCAACCATCCCCATTACCATTTGTAAAATATTTTCTGCCATTGCAGGCAAAGCCAAAGAAAGCAATTTTCTTCTATTATATGTCATTTATCATTTCCAAACTAAAGGAGCCTTGTCGGCTCCGTTTTACAGACCAAGATAATTTTCAACAGCTGTCTGCATATCTGCCGTTTTCACAAGCAGACGGTGCCGAACCCTTGCGTTTTGCAATCCTATCACAGCTTTTGGTAGTACCACGTGAGAAAGCTGCTTAAGTTGACTCACTGCTTCAAAGTCATCGGCGACCGGTTTCCCAGTAATTGCTTCTACTACAACACCCGGGAATTTATAAGGACTGGCTGTTGAGGCAATGAGTGTCGGTGTGTCATCCCCTGTCTCGTGACGATAATTTTGGTAAACTGCCGAAGCAACTGCGGTATGAGGATCCATAACATAATCGTCTAACTCAAATACTCGTTTAATTTCAGCCGCTGTTTCTGCTTCTGTGGCAAAACAAGCAACAAACTGAGACAAAACAGCCTCATCACTATCTTGTAATTCGTAGGATCCCTTTTTTGCTAAAGCATCCATTAAATCCTTGGTTTTTTCAGCATTATCCCCTACTAAATGGAAAACAAGACGTTCTAAATTAGATGATACCAAAATATCCATCGAAGGACTTGTTGTGACTTTGAAGGGCCGTTTTTTATCATAGATACCACTGGTAAAGAAATCCGTTAAGACCTTGTTCTCATTAGAAGCACAAATAAATGTTGCTACAGGTAGACCAATTTTCTTGGCATAATAAGCAGCTAAAATATTCCCAAAATTACCAGTAGGAACCGTAATATTAATGTTCTGCCCTGCTTCAATCTGACCAGCTTTAATCAATTGAGCATAAGCATAAATATAATAAACTACTTGTGGAATAAGACGACCAATATTCATGGAGTTTGCAGATGAGAGCTGCATCCCGCGAGCTGCTAATTTCTGAGCCAAGTCAGGGTCATTAAACATACGTTTCACATCTGTTTGAGCATCATCAAAATTGCCCTCAATGGCAACAACGTGAGTATTTTCTCCAACTTGAGTTGTCATTTGCAATTCTTGAATCTTACTAACACCTGCGTGAGGGTAAAAAACAATAATTTCTGTTCCAGGAACATCTGCAAAACCTGCCATAGCAGCTTTACCTGTATCTCCAGAAGTAGCTGTTAAAATCACAATTTTCTGTTCCACGCCTTGCTTTTTAGCTGCAGTGGTCAAAAGATAAGGCAAAATAGACAGAGCCATATCTTTGAAAGCAATCGTTGTTCCGTGAAACAATTCCAAGTGATGAGAGTCCGTTAGAGAAACTACTGGTGCAATAAGAGAGGTGTCAAATTTATCATCATAAGCTGAGCTGATACAGTACTCAATGTCATCTTCAGTAAAATCATCAAAAAAAGCGGATAGCACAATCTTGGCAATGGCTTGATAACTTTCATCCTTAAGCTTGTTAAATGACAATGCTAACTTAGGAAAACTAACAGGTGTAAATAATCCTCCATCTGCAGCTAAGCCTTGCAAAATAGCTTGACTTGCCGTCACTTTATTCTCTTGATCTCGTGTTGATTGGTACATCACTGGCATCGCTCTACCCTACCTATCTTTATTTTTTCCATTATATAATATATTCTCAATTTTTAAAACTTCTAAAAAATAAAAAAGCATTCTCAAGCAGAGAGAAGCTCTCTTACTCAAGAATGCTACTAATGGTACAATTTAAGAATTACTCCAGCAAACGAAGCCATTGCTAGATAATACTTCATATTTTAGTATCTTAGCGAGTAAAATCCAAAACTTTGCGTCCTTGAATCAAGCCACGTTCCATTTCATCAAAGACATCTGGAGCAGTATCAACTGGAACTTTTTCAACAACTGGAACAACCAGACCTTCTGCACCAAAGGCAAAGGCTTCTTCCAAGTCTTTACGTGTTCCCACAAGTGATCCAACCACTTTGATACCATCTAGAACCGTTTTTACGATAGAAAGTTCCATATATTCTGATGGAAGGCCTACAGCTACAACAGTTCCTCCTGCACGGACGCTATCAATCGCTTGGTTAAAGGCAACTTTAGAAACAGCTGTTACAACGACACCATGGGCTCCACCTGTTTTTTCCTGAATGTAACCTGGAACGTCTTCAATTTCTTTACCATTAACCACAATATCAGCGCCGACTTCTTTAGCCAACTCTAGTTTATCATTGTTGATATCGACTGCGACAACATGAGCATTAAAGACTTTCTTAGCGTATTGAACAGCTAGGTTTCCAAGACCCCCAGCACCAAAAATAACAATCCATTGACCTGGAGCAGCACCCGCTTCTTTGATAGCTTTATAAGTAGTGACACCCGCACATGTGATTGATGAAGCTTGGGCAGGATCAAGTCCTTCAGGGACTTTTACAGCGTAATCAGCTGTTACGACAGCATATTCGCTCATTCCTCCATCAACGCTGTAACCTGCATTTTTAACAGAACGGCAGAGAGTTTCACGACCAGTCGTACAATATTCACAATGGCCACAACCCTCAAAGAACCAAGCAATAGAGACACGATCACCAACTTGTAATGAGGTTACACCTTCACCAATTTCTTCGACAATACCAATGCCTTCATGGCCTAGAATACGCCCAGGAACTTGTCCAAAATCGCCATGCGCTACGTGCAAATCTGTATGGCAAACACCACAATATTCGACTTTAACAAGTGCTTCTCCGTGCCCAATTAATGGCATTTCATGATCAACAACTTCAACACCTGTACTAGCTTCATTAACAACTACGGCTTTCATATAAGTCCTCCATATTTTAATGTTTAATCGTTACTTCTGTAATCGTTTACAATTAAGATTGTATATCTTTTCACAATTATTGTCAACTCATTTTCGAAAGTTTTCTGAAAATTAAGTTAACTAGTTAAGTTGTTGAAACCTCTCTTTGATTATTATAAGCAAAATCCTTTCTTCCTTTTAGAGGGGATTTTGGGTATGTTGTAGTCAACTCAATACACGAAAAAAACGACCTCTTATGGTTCTAGTCATAAGAGGTCGTTGCATCACAACACTTTAAAAGAGATTATTTACGGCGTCCTGGGCGCTCTGCGTAACCATAGTAAGCATCTTCAATGATTTCTTGCATATGGTCAACCATTGGTAAGCGTGGGTTAGCAGGCGAACATTGGTCTTCATAAGCAAGGTAAGCCAAGGCACGTGAATGTTCTTTCCACTCGTTCTCATCAATTCCTTGATCTTTGAAGTTCATCTTAATGCCAACACGGCAACCAAGGTCATAAACAGCTTTCGCATAAGACTCAACGGCTTCTTCTGGTGTTGAAGCTGGAAGTCCTAACAATTTCGCAATGTCCTGGTATTTTTCATCCGCACGGTAGTAATTGTACTTAGGCCATGTTGCAGTCTTAGCTGGACGTGTACCGTTGTAACGGATAACGTATGGAAGCAAGATTGCATTGGTACGACCATGAACAGTGTGGAATTGTGCACCAATCTTATGTGCCATTGAGTGAGAAATACCTAGGAAAGCATTGGCAAATGCCATACCTGCCATTGTTGAAGCATTATGCATTTTTTCACGTGACTCAAAGTCAGCTTCTTTAACAGATTTTTCAAGAGTTTCAAAGACAATCTTAATTGCTTGAAGCGCCAAACCATCTGTAAAGTCGTTAGCCATTTGAGATACATAAGCTTCTGTGGCGTGTGTCAAAACGTCCATACCAGTATCTGCAGCGATAAAGCCTGGAACTGTCAATACCAAAGCTGGGTCAACAATTGCCACAGTTGGTGTCAATGAGTAGTCAGCAATTGGGTACTTACGGTTGTTAGCCTTGTCTGAAATAACAGCAAATGGTGTTACCTCTGAACCTGTACCAGATGTAGTTGGAATGGCAATGAATTTTGTTTTCTTACCAAGTTCTGGGAATTTGAAAGCACGTTTACGAATATCCATGAATTTTTGGACAAGGTCATGGAAATCAACTTCTGGTTGCTCATAGAATAACCACATTACTTTGGCAGCATCCATTGGAGAACCACCCCCAAGGGCAATAATGGTATCTGGTTTGAAGGTACGCATTAATTCAGTACCTTTCATAACTATTGTAATATCTGGATCTGGTTCAACATCAGCAAAGATTTGGTAAACCACTTTATTACGACGAAGGTCCAATTGTTCAATGATACGATCCAAGAAGCCAAGTTCAACCATGGCATGGTCAGTAACAATCATCACGCGTTCAACATCACGGCATTTTTGAAGGTATTGAATTGAATCACGTTCGAAGTATGTTTTTGAAGGGACTTTAAACCATTGCATATTATTTCTACGTCTTCCTACTTTTTTGATGTTCAAGAGATTAACAGCACTAACGTTATCACCAACTGAGTTGCGGCCATAAGAACCACATCCTAAGGTCAATGATGGTAAGAAAGCATTGTAAACATCACCGATACCACCAAATGTAGAAGGTGAATTCCAGATGACACGGATAGCACGAATTCTAGTACCAAATTCTTTTGCCAACTCTGCATCTGCTGTATGAATGGCAGCTGAGTGACCAAGTCCATTAAATTCAACCATTTGACGAGCTTTTTCAACACCGTCTTCACGTGATTCAGATTTCAAAACAGCAATGACTGGAGATAATTTTTCACGTGTTAAAGGTTCATTTTCTGAAACTTCTTTACATTCTGCAGCAAGAATATTGGTTCCTTCTGGAACAGTAAATCCAGCTTGTTCTGCAATCCAAGTAGCTGGTTTCCCAACAATGTTTGGATTCAATTTAGCGCCAGCACAGTTTTTACTGTTAGCTTTTGCACCAAAACAGAATTCTTCAAGAAGGGCTTTTTCTTTTTTATTTACAAAATAAGTATGGTAAGATTTGAACTCTGCAACAAAATCGTCATAGATTTCTTTGTCCACGATAACAGCTTGTTCAGATGCACAGACCATACCGTTGTCAAATGATTTTGACATAACAATATCATGAGCTGCTTGGCGGATGTTAGCAGATTTTTCCACATAGGCTGGAACATTACCTGCACCTACCCCAAGAGCAGGTTTTCCACACGAGTAAGCTGCTTTAACCATAGCATTTCCACCTGTAGCAAGGATGGTTGCAATGCCATCATGATTCATCAAAGCATTTGTTGCTTCAAGTGATGGTGTTTCAACCCACTGAACACAGTTCTCAGGAGCACCAGCGGCGATAGCAGCGTCTCTAACAATCCGAGCGGCATGCGCTGATGATTCTTGAGCAGATGGGTGGAAAGCAAAAATGATTGGATTACGTGTTTTTAACGAGATCAAAGATTTAAAGATAGCTGTTGAAGTCGGGTTAGTTGTTGGCGTAATCCCACAGATAACACCCACCGGCTCAGCAATCAACGTCAAACCTGTCACGTCATCTTCTTCAATAATCCCTACTGTTTTTTGATGGCGCATGTTATTAACCACATGCTCACAAGCAAATAGATTTTTTGTTGCTTTATCTTCAAAGACACCACGACCTGTTTCTTCGTAAGCATGTTTAGCAAGTTCTCCGTGTGCATCCAAGGCAGCAACAGAAGCTTTTGCTACGATATAGTCAACTTGTTCTTGGTCAAGCTTACGCATCTCTTCAAGAGCAGCTAAACCTTTTTGAACAAGAGTATCAATTGTCGCAGAAACAGAGGTTGTTTCAACAGTGTTATGTCCTTCAGTCATTTGAGACTCCTTTATCTTGTTAAAAGTTTCACAATTTTGTTTACAAAATTATTATAACACTTTTTGAAAATTTGTAAATCATTTCACAAGATTTTTGTGAAGTTTTTTTCAAAGTCTTTCTGAAACCCTTTGATAGCGCGCTTTTTTACACTTACTTTTTCAGAAATAAAATCTCAATTAGGACGACAATTTCTGAAAGCGTTTTCTTACACAACTTTGAGTTACTACTTCCCTATGAGATCAAAAAAATATTTCATTCTCACAAAAAGCCAGAGCAAATTAACTCCGGCTTTTCTTAGTAAAATAATCTGCAAGCATTTTATTTAGCGGCTTTTTTAGCAGCTTGTTCAATGGCTTTTTGGATAGTAGAAACGTATAACTCAGCCCCTTGACTGTCTTCACTGTAATGCACACCATCACTGCCATACCAGATATCTGGGTTATCGGTAGCAACCTTGTACCAGTCTGCTATCGTCACGTACTTATATTTTTTAGGGAGCTTAATAGCATAATCTCTCGCCTCAGCTACTTGAGCTGCATTTTTAGCATTATACGGAGAAACTAAAACCAAGCGATGTCCCTTAGGTAAAGCTTCAATAAACGATTGAACGTCTTGGCCATAGTTATCGAGTGAATTGACCCCAACTGCTAAAACAACTGTCTTAGATAAAGAGTTAGAGTTAATTTGATTAGTAAATAACTCAAATGCTTCCGAAAAATTACGACTTACCGCGGCATCTAGCTGAGCCTGTGGCATGAGTTTTGAGAAAGCCGCACTGGATCTAAGAGCAACAGAGTCACCGATAATGCTCACATCACTTAAAGCATTTGCATCTCCTGCTGCTAGTGTATGTGTTCGTTCAATATTATTTTGTGCCTGTTGCAAAGAACTTACCAATAGCTGACGTTCAAATTTGCCCACTTTTGGAGCTGCAACACAGGTCCCCAAAGCCAGGAAGGCTAAGGCCAATGATACTCCTGAAATCCACTTATAATAGGGAGACAAATCAATTTCCAAACCAAGCAAGTTAGGTTTCTTACCTTGAATCAAAGGTTCCACAATATAATAAGACATGGTAGCAAACAAGACCGAAAAGAAAGTGGTCAGAATAACCGCCAAGACATTTGACATCAATTGGGTAAAAATAATATAAAATGGCCAGTGGAAAAGGTAAATACCGTAACTAATATCAGCCAAATACGTTACTACTTTAGGCTCTTGCCAGTCTGGCGTCTGTTCGTGAAGCACACGCGCAGCGTAAATCATAACCGATGCAAATAAACTAGCTAATGCAAAGCCAAATAAATAAGTCACAATATGATTAAAATTCAAGGTAATGGTCAATAAGAGTAAAAGGGCAAAAGCACCAACCATCACAGCAATCACTTGCTGACGCGACCACAACCGAACATTTTTTTGAAAACGAACGGTCGTTTCCTTGATACCTGTCATCGTCGCAAACATCGCTCCCAAAAAGAAAGGGAAACTATGTGAGAAGCTTGAAAAATAAATCAATGATACATTAGAAGTCACAAAAGATCTGATAAACATGCTCAAAAAGCTGACTGCAAAAACTCCTGATGATATTAAAAAGAGAAGGCCTCTCAGCTTCTTATGACTATCCTGACGCTTAGCCAACAACCAAATCAACACTCCCCAAATCAAATAAAAATGGACTTCAATGGCTAAACTCCACGTGTGAACAAAGAGATGAGGGATAAATTGACTTTCGTAACTGCTTCCTGTTAATATCTCATAAATATTAGTTGTGAACCCTAGAACAGCTGCAATCTGACTTCCTAAATTAGCAATAAAATCGCTTTTAACTAAAAAAGTAAAAGGGATAGTCAATAAAATCATTAAAACGAGCGGAGGAACAATACGATAAAACCGCCTTCTTAGGAAACCAATAATATCTATGCTTTCTTTTTTGGTGTATTCATCTATCAAGAGAGCTGTGATTAGATAGCCTGAAAAAGTGAAGAAAATATCAACTCCTATAAAGCCTCCTGGAAATGTGTTTTTAAAAAAGTGATAGAGTAAGACCAGCAAAAGCCCTGTTACCCTAACAAACGAAAACCATTTTATTCTCATTTTTGAAATATCCCCTGTTTGAAGGTTCCTTTATAAACCTTCGCATTTTTTGCCTTTAGCACACCTTTACCATCTGCTTGACCTTTATGAAACTGACCTTTATAAGACCAGCCTGTTTTAGCTGTAAAAGTTCCCTCTCCCTCAAAAACACCATTTTTGAAGGTCCCAACATAAGTATCCCCATTGGGATAAATCAGCTTACCTTTGCCATTCATCTTATGGTTGACAACATAACCTGTATACCGCATTTTTCCCTGTTCGTAGGTCAGACTAGTTTGATGTGTTAGCCTCACTCCAAAAACCGAAAGGGTACAAACCAAAATAACAATGACTGAGAAAATTTCAAGCTTGGCTCGTGTGATATTCCATTTTTTAATCATACTTTGTATATTTGTCATTCCTACTACTCATTTTCTAAGTTGACTACTAGTCAACCCCTAGTTCCTTTAACCACTTCTGACAACCTTGGGTTACTAATCGATAGGTTTCTTCAAAATCGCCTGTGTACCAAGGATCAGGGACGCCACCCTCTCTAAAAAGTTTAATTTTAGCATCCCACTGATGGTGTGACATATCCCTAAGATCTTTAACATTTTGGCTATCCATACCAATAATCACATCAAAAGCCTCAAAATCAGCTACTGTGATTTGCTGAGCACGTTTTGCCACGTCATAGTCAATCTGATAAGCCTTCAAAATGGATTGCGTGCCCGGATGAATAGGATTGCCCTGCTCCCAACTTGAGGTCGCTCGACTCTCCACGAAAACAGTATCAGATGACACCAAAGTTTTCATGACAAATTCAGCCATAGGGCTTCGACAAATATTCCCAAGACAAACAAAACATACTTTTTTCATGAAAAACTCCTTTGGACTATTATATCAAATTTCTCACCTCTATCGGAGAAATAGAGATAATAATTTTAGGCCTTCACACAAAAAATCTGAACACTAAGAACAGGTTCAGATGATGATTCCTTAATACAAACGGATTACTTAGACGGATATGGATAACCAAGATGACGATAGGCTTTTTCCGTCGCCACACGACCAGTTCGTGTACGCATTAGAAATCCTTTTTGAATCAGATAAGGTTCGTACATGTCTTCAACTGTATCACGTTCTTCTGCAATATTAACTGATAAAGTGCCTAACCCAACAGGTCCACCCTGATACATTTCAATCATGGTGCGTAAAATCTTCTGATCTACATAATCAAGACCTTCTCGGTCAACATCAAGCATGGTTAGGGCTTTGTCTGTAATCTGAGCCGTGATGACGCCATCTCCAACAATCTGAGCATAATCACGTACCCGCTTTAACAATCTATTAGCAATACGCGGTGTTCCCCGACTACGGCAAGCTAACTCTTGAGCCGCTTCGTGAACAATTTCCATGTCAAAAATATCGGCTGTTCGTTCGACAATTTCAGTCAAATCAGCTTCCTGATAATACTCCATGTGTCCAGTAATGCCAAATCGAGCTCGCAAAGGATTTGATAACATCCCAGCTCGCGTTGTAGCTCCAATCAATGTAAAAGGTGGCAAATCCAAATGAACACTTCGACTAGTGTCCCCAGCACCAATCATAATGTCGATGTAAAAATCTTCCATAGCACTGTACAATACTTCTTCGACTGCCATAGGCAGACGATGAATTTCATCAATAAAGAGCACATCTCCTGGTTCCAGATCATTCAAAATAGCTACCAAATCACCAGCCTTCTCAATCGCTGGTCCTGAAGTTTGCTTCAAGTTAACCCCTAATTCATTAGCAATCACAAATGCCATTGTGGTTTTCCC
This sequence comes from Streptococcus sp. F2, assembly GCF_056500955.1. Taxonomy (NCBI): domain Bacteria; kingdom Bacillati; phylum Bacillota; class Bacilli; order Lactobacillales; family Streptococcaceae; genus Streptococcus; species Streptococcus sp. F2. The sequence goes on along the minus strand of NZ_JBWKAI010000010.1, from coordinate 29,486 downwards.
TAAACCTGGAGGGCCAAACAACAACACATGATCTAAAGATTCATCACGGAGCTTAGCCGCTTCAATAAAAATGGTTAACTGTTCCTTAACCTTATCTTGCCCAATGTACTCACGTAAATACTGCGGACGAAGCGTTCGCTCAACAAGCTCTTCATCCCCCATTACATCATTATCTAAAATTCTAGCCATAATAGTATTATAACACAAAGTAGGAGAGGGGGATCACCCTAGGTTCCACCAATCAAATTCGTTCATTGCACGAGCAACTTTGAAAGCAACGACTGCGGCTAATAACAAATATGGTTTGATTTTTTTAAACATCAACTATCTCCTAAAATTTTATTTACAAGAGACAGTATATCTATAATTTACTCAAATCAACATGACATGGATGTCCTTAAAATTTTTTAAGAGGGATGAATATCCTTATCCCATTCTTTTTGAAGCTTTTGTGCCAAATAACTATCATTAGTCATTTGAGTAAACGTGAGAGATTGACTAAAATAAGTTTCTGCTCGTTTAATATCTTTTAAATAAAAGATAGATAATTTCCATTCATACATGCAATACATGGGCATTCGCTGAAAATCTTGAATGGTTGACATAATAAAATGGCTGAGTTGTAACGTATCCTTTAGTCGTTCAAACATTTTTAAACGAATAGAAGTATCTGCGCAAGATAAAAGAATATTATTTAATAGAAATAAATCTTCTAATAACAGGTATTGATGCTGTTCTAAGATTCGCTCCGTTATTTCTTTATAAAATTCCTCATTAAATAGGTCATTTGTAAAGTTAGAAACAACTAAAATAATTAAATATAAATCAATTAATAATAATTCATTTAAGTTATAAACCGTTTTCTTTTTTAGTTGTGGTAGAAATTCTTTTAAAATATTAAAACCAAAATTAATATCACCTGTCTGATAAACTTCAAATTTTGCCTGGATAATATCAATCGCTATTTTTTCCTCCTCGGGCAATTGATCATAATAGTTTTCAAATATCTCATCAAACTGAGACTCTCGGACCTGTAATTTGCCATCGTCCATATAAGTCGGAGTCCTTAAAATGAGATATTTTAACTCTTTATATCGTTTAGGGAGTTCTAGGTTAGCGCCATCCGTCAAATAACCGACGCTGACCTCTAAGGCTTTCGCAATAAAAATAACCTTCGCTAAGCTTGGTATAGATTGACCTAGCTCTATCCTCGCCAACTGGCGAACAGACAATTCTGCCTCATCTCCACACAATTCCTCTCGACTAATCCCTTTCTCAAGTCTTAGTCCTCTCACTTTTTCACCAAAATGCTCTAACATGCTTTCTCTCTTCCAAAGCTATTTTCTTTATTATATCACATTGTTTAATAAAAAACTAATTTTTATGAGTTTTTTGCAACTTTTGTTCGCTTTTTAAACAAAAAAAGAAGGTTTAGACCTTCTTTCATTAATGTTTTCTTTTTTAAAGTCCTAATCGTTCAAAGATGTCATTCACACGTTGTGTGTAATAAACGGGGTTGAAGAGTTCGTCAATTTCTTCTTGTGTAAGACGAGAAGTTACTTCTTCATCAGCTTCTAAAAGGGGTTTAAAGTCCACTTGGTTATCCCATGAGTAAGCTGTTTTGGGTTGAACCAAGTCATAGGCACCTTCACGGGTCATACCTTTTTCAATCAATTTAAGCATCACGCGTTGACTGAAAATAAGACCAAAGGTCGAACCCATATTGCGGATCATATTTTCTGGGAAGACCGTTAAGTTTTTAACGATATTGCCAAAGCGGTTAAGCATGTAGTTAATCAGAATGGTTGTATCTGGAGTAATAATCCGTTCTGCAGAAGAATGGGAAATATCACGTTCATGCCATAAAGGAACATTTTCGTAGGCAGTGATCATATGACCACGGATAACGCGCGCCAAGCCAGTCATGTTTTCAGAACCGATTGGGTTACGTTTATGTGGCATAGCAGAGCTACCTTTTTGCCCTTTAGCAAAGAACTCTTCCACTTCACGTTGTTCAGATTTTTGCAAACCACGGATTTCAGTTGCCATGCGTTCAATAGAAGTTGCGATGCTGGCTAGAACCGCAAAGTATTCGGCATGTAAATCACGAGGTAGGACCTGTGTTGAAATTTCTTGGGGGCGGATGCCAAGTTTACCGCAAACATATTCTTCCACAAATGGAGGAATATTGGCGAAATTGCCTACCGCGCCAGAGATTTTACCAGCCTCAACCCCAGCAGCAGCACGCTCGAAACGCTCTTGATTCCGTTTCATCTCGCTATACCAAGTTGCCAGTTTAAGACCAAAAGTCGTCGGTTCCGCATGAACACCGTGAGTACGCCCCATCATGATGGTCATCTTGTGCTCACGCGCCTTATCAGCCACGATTTGCGTAAAGTTCTCAAGGTCGCGACGGATAATATCATTAGCCTGTTTGTAAAGGTAACCATAAGCCGTATCAACAACGTCCGTTGACGTCAAACCATAGTGAACCCACTTACGCTCATCACCAAGCGTTTCGGAAACCGCACGAGTGAAAGCCACCACATCATGGCGAGTCTCTTTTTCAATCTCAAGAATCCGATCCACATCAAAATCCGCATTAGCACGAATCTTAGCCACATCCTCTTTAGGAATCTCCCCAAGCTCAGCCCAAGCCTCATCGGCCAAGATTTCCACCTCTAACCAAGCACGGTACTTATTTTCTTCACTCCAAATGTTCGCCATCTCAGGGCGTGAATAACGTTCTAACATCTTTTCTCCTCTATAAAAATATATTGTCCAAAATCTTGTTTTTTTAGATACAAATTTCTTTCTTAATTCACTGAATTTTTAAAATCAATAATTTTATTGAAATTATCTTCTGAATCCCTAATTTCTGCATTGATTTGCTCAACAAGATCCTTGGAAACATTTATAAAAAGTTCTTTCTCTTCTGAAGGTTCTAGCTCAAATTTTATCAAAATTTCATTACTGACTATATATTCAAATATTTTGTCAAAGAAAACTTTTAAATCATCTGCCTGATATTCTTCTAAATTAATAATACAATTTAAATCATCTGATTTAAAAATTAATTTACCTTCTTCAGATTTTTCAAGTTTTATTAATAGTCTATCATATTCCATAGAGCTCTCTCCTATTAGTGAACATTTCTTCACTTCCTTCTAAATGCTTCAAAGCAACCGTTTCCCATTTTAAATTTCCATCTGGTTTTGATGGGTTAATAAGTTCATTACTATACATATTTCCAACATAAAATATTGGGATATCATTTACTACATCATAATCACAATACACTGTTTGACTAGGAAGTGTGTTAATTGCTATATTAGCATTATGTGTCGATATTACAATTGTTTTCCCTCTATCCCTTAATTCCTTAATTTTAGGTATCAAATATGTACTAATGTAATAGTTTCCTAATCCTCTTTCAACTTCATCAAAGATATAAAAATCAAATTGATTATTTTCCAATATTGCACTAATAGAGAGAATCGCCTTTTCCCCTTCTGATGGATCATAATTTGTTGATTGTCCGCCACTATTTATTAGAACAACCTTATTAAAACGCTTTATTATTTTTCCAACAAAATCATCCACATCAGTCTCTTTTTCACTGATATTAAAATATTTATTTATTTCATGGAAACTAGAGTTAATATCAAAATGATTAATTTTTTTCATCATTTCTCTTCGAGAGACTATTCCGTTTCTATCAAATTCAGACTGACTTGAATATACTTCAGTTTCAGGAAGAACTTTTATCTCAGTTTTTAAATTTACTTTGCCTTTTTGAGGTAATACACCTAAGGAATTAATTTCAGTCTTCTCAATTTCTTTTAACAAATTTTTTAGTCTTTGATTATTCTTAATACGCTCAAGTCTTTTCCCAACTAGTTCTGAAAAACCAATATGAGTAGGCTTAGAGTCTGAACCGGTTTGTTTTTTTATGCTATCTTTTATACTATTAATGGATTGAACAGCACCTTTATTTGAAAAATAATTTTTGATAATATGTTTTGTATCTATTAAAATATCATTTTTTAATAAATCTAAATTTCTATCTAAATTCTTCTTATTCTCTCCATTTCTTTCAATCCGATTATTGATTATCTTCACTTCATCAATTTTTTTATAAAACAAACTCGTTTCATTTAGTATAGAACTAACTGCTTCACTATTAGAAGTTCTAGAGACTCTTGCATTTCTCTTTTGTATACTTAAAGCATTTCGATTGGTTAGTTCAGAGTTATTAAAGTCAATAATTTGTTGTAAGCCGTCAAATTTGTTTAACTCTGAGTAATCTAATAACAACGTAATTATTTGCTTTATTTCATTCAATTGTTCTTCATCAATTACAACATTATTTCCTAGATCATCAACAATTGATTGATATTCTGAATTATAATCTTTTCCTTCATGTAAAAAAACATTTTTACCTAAACTTTTCAAAGTTGGGTAAATATAATTTTTTACAAAAACTGTTTTCCCTGAACCTTTTTCGCCAAAAATAATATTAATATCTTCAAAAATATCTACTGCACTATTTAAATCTTTATATGCTTTTACTCCGTCATATTTCGTTACTGCATAACTTCTTGTCTGTTCTAATACACTTTTTACGAAAAATGATGGATCCTCGGCTAGTTTATAAAATTTTCTAAAATTATCAATCTTGTATTTTATCTCTGGCAAAATAATATCTTCATATTTTCCCCAATCTTTAACATCACTTCCAAACAAAGCTAAGTCGTTATGGGCATTTATTATTCCCATTGCTTGTATATTTTTGGGTTCTAATATTATAATATAGTCTTTTAAATCTTCTCTAAGTCTAGTAGCTTCTGCTTCAGTAACTCCTCTTTTTTTATCTTTTGAGTAAAAATGAGGAATTATTATTAAGTCTGTCGAGTTAAAAAATCTTACTTTATCAAGAAACTCTTCATAGCCAATATTATAGTCATCATAGTTTCTATCTGGATCATCAAAGATACTATCAAATTCTTCGGCTTTATCTGGGTTTACAACCACAATAATATGTCTATGACTTTCTCCTGGTAGCATAACGTCAATTTCCATTCCTGGAAAAATTGTTAGTTCCTCATCAAGTGATTTAATTTCTTTAAATTCATCTATATCGAATTTATTGTGGTTTGTAATTGAACAGACTTCGACATTATTATCTCTCATTTTTCTGATAAAATTTTCAGGAGTAATTACTCTTTTCTTTCCATCCCCTTGTTTACATTCTTGAGTATGAATGTGTAAATCGATTTTTTTCATTCTTTTGCCTTTCCCAAAAATCACTAAACCCCATTAGGCACATCACTAAATAAAGTCACATATCTCATTTTACAGTTATGTTCCACTTTTAGTTTCTATATAAGGGTGATGAGCATTAAACGCGCCTTTTGAGTTTTTGAATATTGTGCTAGTATTCAAGTTTAAACTACATATTTACTTTTCAAATGTTATTAATTTCTGGTCATTCTTCTAAAGAAATCATATTATCTACCAAAAAGTATCTTGAATATTTATTATAAAAATTTTCTTTACTAATTATTGCCAATTTGGGAACTGCTAACGTTAAACCATGTTTATTTTTGTCTGAATAAACATATTTATTATCGAATGCCCAAATCAAAAAATCAACATCTGATTTTATAAATAGTTTCATGAAGTGTTTATCAAAAAAAGGCATTTGGAAAAATATTTGTTTATCTGAAATTGCATTGGTACTATACTTCTCAGGCAGATAGAATGTAGAATCATCCAAAATCATGAATCCTAACTTCCTATCTGGAAAATTTTCCCTATAAGCTGTTATACTATCTAAGTGTTTTTGAGTGATTCTTGAGAAGTTATTAATATAGGCATTATAATTATGATGACTAACTGAATCATCTGGAATAAATGTATCCTCTTTAGGATTATATCTAGTATCGCCATGTGCAATAATTTTTACATTTTCGTTAAATGTACCTTCTGGAAATTTCCCCATCCATTCCTCGATAGTCCTTAATGCTCGTGCATCAGCTTTACGTTGAGGATTGTTTTTCCCTTTCCTTGTACTCACAATGTCATCAACTTCAAATAATTCAATCATAAACTGTTCTGAAATAAAATCAGGTCGAGTACTAGTATTATCAATCCACTCTGAGCTTTTAAGCTGTTGAAATAACTTCTGTTCATCTTTTGATTTTGCATATAATAAATTATTATTAGTTGATAGAACATTATTAAATATATCCCATTCTGAATCATTTGAAAAAATTTTATATAGCATAAAGACTCTCCTTAAAACTCCTCAACCTGATCTAGCGCATTGATATATATTAAGATAATTCACATTTCAAATTTTACTTGAATCCTAAAGTACTTCAATTTACCCTCAAAATCAGTGCGGACATAACTATTAATCAAGTTTTCTCACCTTAAATGTTTTTATTAACTTCTTTATTCGTAATATAAAGTTTTTCAAAATATTGTAAAGTTTCTTCAGTTAAGTAGTCTGATACATCATCTATGACTTTCTTCGACTCTTCAATTTCTCCTAAAGAAGCCAAAACAAAAGCATATTCCTCGTAAATTTTTGGTATAAATATTTTTTGGTTAGGTTTATCAAGAATTGACATTAATATTGATTTTAGACTAGCAAAATTAGGCCGTGTTATAGATTCAAATTTTATAAAATAAACATTACCTTGCACAAATTGCACATACTGTTCATATTCATTTTCGAAGTATATTTCAGACAACCTCAAAAATTCTTCATCTAAATTTAGTCGTAATCTAATTACCATTTGTTTAACAAGTTCAATCTCGCCAGTATTTGTACTTTCAAGATACTTTATTTCTCGTATTTCATTAAGAAGTAGTGAGGGTTTTATATCTTCTTGTTCATAATAAAATAAAATACTCTTAGATTTAATCAGTTCTTCCACTTCCTTAGTAAGAGCAATTATTCTATCCAACGTAAAAAATATACTAATGAAGAGTAATGGCATTTCTAAAATTGAGGATTTATTTTCAAAATTCCCAATTAATGTTGCAAGAAAAAAATAATATAAATTATTAACTTTTTTAAGAGATAAGATTCTGTAACAGATTTGTTTTGATACAACCATACCAATAAAATAGCTGAACAAGCTAGGATTGTAGAAAACTTTATGTTAAAATTTAACATTCTAACCATTGTAAAGTCAATTATAAAAACAAAAAAGATTATAAGTACAGTTTTATATAGTACTTGTTGTTCATTAATATCGAACGGATTTTCTTCATAATAATTAAAAATCACTTCTTCAAAATAATTTAAATTTTGAACAAATTTGTAAAAACGATTCTTACCTATTGGAACAAATGCAAGAAATAAGAAGATTATACCAGCCACAATCCCTATTCCTAAATACAAATTAAAAGTTATAATTATGGCAATAGTTGCTCCTAATACAACAATAATTTCACAAAAAAAATTTTCTTTATTAAATATTTTTCTAAGTATTAAAGGTATAAAAGTAATAAAAAATATCTTTACAAATAGGTTTACAAATAAGTTTATAGCTCCTCCAAATATACCTCCAAAATCATTTGGAAAATTATAATGTAAAAATGAGTCTTTTTTTAAAATAAATGCTTCAATACTATTATAAAAATTTAAAAAAATTACACTCAATTGAATAAATATCGGTCTTAAATTATTAAGTATAACTACTCCGCTAGCAAGTATTATAAATATTAACAAAACAATATAAGCTATAGATAATAAATCATTTTCTAATTGATTTTTAGAAATTTTTGAGATTCTAGGTAAAATATCCTTATTTATAATTCTATTCATTTAGCACCATATTTTTAAAAATCGATTCCTTTGCCAAACTCTTCAGCATCTTCCGCAAACAGCGTCACATGTCCCATCTTGCGGTTTTGTTTCGCTTCTAGTTTACCATAAAGATGAAGGTGGGCGCTAGGGTTTTCTTGGACATAGGCTTGCGCTTTGTCCACATGTTGACCTAAGACATTGAGCATGACCGCTGGAGCGTGTAAAGTAATGGCTGGCAGCGGCAAACCAAGCACACCCAGAATATGCGTGTCGAACTGTGAGAAATCACAGGCTTCGATAGAATAGTGACCAGAATTATGCGGTCTTGGGGCAATCTCGTTGACAATAATGTCATCTTTGCTGGCAAACATTTCCACACAAAGGGTTCCTGCCAGGTTCAACTCCTTAGCAATCTCCAAGGCCATGGTCTTAGCTTTTTCTGCTAGGTCTTCTGAAATGCGGGCCGGCACAATGGTTTTTGATAAGATATTGTTGCGGTGAATGTTTTCTTGAACCGGGAAGACAGTGAATTCTTTTTGGTTACCTGAAACGATGACCGACACTTCCAGGTCAAAGGCCACAAATTCTTCCAAGACACAGTCGGCAGAGTCCGCTAATTCCCTAGCGGCAGCTAGGTCGGCGTCTGATGCAATGACCACTTGTCCATGCCCATCGTAACCACCTGTCGCCGTTTTTAAAACGTATTTTTTACTGAGGTCAATAGCGTCCAAGTCGGTAGCACTCTTAATTACCTTGTAAGGTGCGACAGTGACTTTGGCTTTATTGGCCAAAAACTCCTTCTCAAAAATTCGATTCTGAGAAATCCGAAGTAGGTCTGTCCCTTGGGGCAGTTGACCCTCCTTGATGACAGCATCCAAACCATCAGCGTCCACATTTTCAAATTCATAGGTTAGGACATCGCAGCGCTCTGCAAGCTCAGTCAGAGCTGCCACATCGTCATAAGGCGCCACAATCAGCTGGCTAACACGCCCTGCTGGACAGTCAGCTGAAGGGACTAGCGTAATCACTTTGTGTCCTAGATAAATAGCGGAAATAGCCATCATTTGACCAAGTTGTCCGCCACCAATAATACCAATGGTTTTACTTGAGTTCATCTGTCATGGCCTCCGCAATTTTACCTTGTTCCACTTGGAAATCAGCTAAGGCATCCGCAATCTTTTGATCTTCAATAGAAAGGATTCGCAAAGCTGTCAGCGCCGCATTGGTTGCTCCAGCTTCTCCAATGGCCATAGTTGCGACAGGCACGCCACCTGGCATTTGAACAATGGAGTAAAGGGAATCAAGACCACTCAAAGCACGCGATTTAACCGGCACACCAATAACTGGCAAGGTTGTTTTAGCAGCTACCATACCAGGCAAATGGGAAGCTCCGCCTGCACCCGCAATAATAATCTTAATGCCGCGACCACGCGCTTCTTCGGCGTGTTTGAACATTAAATCCGGTGTCCGATGGGCAGAAACCACTTTTTTCTCATAGGCAATGCCAAATTTATCCAAAACGTCTGCTGCTTTTTGCATGGTAGTCCAGTCAGAACTTGATCCCATGATGATGGATACAATTGCTTCCATTTTCTCTCCTTTTTAAAATAACTTTTCTTTTTTCAGTTGGCTCACTGCGTTCGCTTCTTGCTTGCGCTTTTTACGATGTCTATCAGATGATAAATATAAATATATTAATAAAGTGTCTCAAGTTTCTTTTCCATATGATTAAGCCACCTATATTAATCTTTCTTTTTTTGCAGTGACATTGTGGTGAGGGACACAAGCAACCGCCTTTCTCAATTTAGGGCGTTTCATTGTTAAAATGTGAGCCTGAGGTCTCCCATTTTCCCTGTCATAGCCTTAACAGGCTATGACTTTCACCACTATGTCACTGCAAGTTGGCTCACTACGTTCGCTTCTTGCTTGCGCTTTTTAATATTTCAATTTGATGATAAATTCAAATAAATTAACAAACCTACTGCCAATTTTATTTCAAAGCCTTGCTTCCGATATCGTTACGGTAAAAGAGGCCTGGCCGTTTTTGTTTGTCCAGTTCTTGGTAAATTCTGGTTTGCGCAGCTGAGACATCGTCAGCTGTGGTGACCAACATGTAAACCCGACCGCCATTGGACAGCAGTGCTTGGCCATCCGCCGAAAACTTAGCGCCGGCATAGTAAGTCACAATCTCGCCCTCGCTTTTAGCTGGCAAAACAACACCTTTGTCATAGGCTAATGGGTAACCTTCTGAGGCAACCACGACACCCAGAGTAAGTCCTTCTTCTAACCAAGTGATTGTGGTGTCCTTTTGATCAAGAATGTCTGAAATGTTTTGGGCAAAGTTTGATGTGAGGCGCGGAAGAATAATCTGAGTCTCAGGATCACCGAAACGAGCATTGAACTCAATAACTTTTGGACCCTCATCCGTCAAAATCAGACCCGCATAAAGGATTCCAAGGTAAGGACGTCCTTCCTTAATCATGCCGTCAAGAACCGGTTTAACAATGGTTTCCACAGCTTGATCAACCACATCTTGTGAAATGTGCGGAACTGGGGCATAAGCTCCCATACCGCCTGTATTAGGACCCTTGTCACCATCATAGGCCCGCTTATGGTCTTGCGCTGTCGGCATCATATAGAACTTGTCGCCATTAACGAAAGCAAAGAGTGAAAATTCCTCACCCTCAAGAAACTCTTCAATGACTACTCGGGCACCAGAATCGCCAAATTTATTGTCTAGAAGCATCTCATGAGCAGCTTCTACCGCCTGATCAACCGTTTCAGCCACAACAACACCCTTACCAAGAGCTAAACCGTCAGCCTTAACAACGATTGGCGCGCCTTTTTCTAGGATGTAGGCCTTTGCTTCTTCGAAGTCGGAGAATGTGCCATAGGCTGCTGTCGGAACTTGGTACTTAACCATGATTTCCTTAGCAAAATCCTTAGACCACTCAAGCTCTGCTGCTAAACGACTTGGGCCAAAAGCATTCAAGCCGGCTATGTTAAAATCATCAACAATCCCAGCTGCCAAAGCATCATCTGGACCAATAAACGTCCAAGCAATATCATTTTCTTGCGCAAAGGCAATCAATCTTGAATGTTCGGAAATAGCAATGTCGACCAATTGCAAACCATCTAAGGTCATGCCATCATTACCAGGAGCAACAAAAACAGCCTCAACCCCATCAGACTCTAATAATTTTTTAGCGATAGCATGTTCACGACCACCAGAACCAACAACTAATAACTTCAAAACAAATACCTCATTTACGTATTATCTTAAAACATTATAACACATTTGTTCGTTTAATGTTTTGTTTTCCGTCTATTTATAGGTTTTATTTATATAATGTTCGTTAATTGATTAAGTGTGTCCTGTTTCAAATTTACTTTCACATTGTTCAAAGTTTCCCAGTCTCCAGCCTTGATTACCCTTTTACTACTGTGTCCACAGTAACTATTTTTTAAAATATTAATCAACTTCTGTCATTTTTGTCCTCCTCTTTCGAATAATTAGTTACAGGAGGTAATGAATGAAAAAAATTCATCAATTGTTAGTGTCAGGAGCAATCCTTTTGAGTGTTAATGGTGCTGTATCTTCAGTTGCATCCACTTTGAATGCAGAGCATACAGGAGTTGTTCATGCAGCTGTCCTTGGGGATAATTATCCTAGCAAATGGAAAAAGGGATCTGGAATTGATTCTTGGAATATGTATGTTCGTCAGTGCACATCATTTGTCGCTTTCCGTCTGAGTTCAGCAAATGGTTTTCAGTTGCCCAAAGGCTATGGGAATGCCTGCACTTGGGGACATATTGCAAAAAAACAAGGCTATACTGTCAATAAGACCCCTAAAGTCGGGGCAGTAGCGTGGTTTGATACTAACGCTTTCCAATCTCATGCAACGTATGGTCATGTGGCTTGGGTAGCCGAAATACGTGGAGATTCTGTTGTGATTGAGGAATATAATTACAATGCTGGTCAAGGACCTGAGAAATACCATAAGCGTCAAATCCCTAAAAACCATGTGAGCGGTTATATTCATTTTAAAGATTTGCCTAGTGGTGAAGCAAGTAAGTCTCAAACAAAAGAACAACAGGTTTCTAAAGAAGCAGTAAAACAAGGAGGAACTTACCATTTTACTGAGCGTACTCCTGTTAAAGCACAGGCTCAACTCACTAGCCCTGACTTAGCTTATTATAATCCTGGACAATCTGTTCATTACGATCAAGCTATGACCGTTGACGGTCATGAATGGATTAGCTATCTCAGTTTTTCAGGAAGTCGACGTTATATCCCAATTAAAAAGATAGAGCAAAAAACACAACAAGTCTCTGAGACAACATCGCCTATCAATATTGGCGATAGAGTGACTTTCCCTGGCGTTTTCCGTGTGGATCGTATTGTAAACAATCTATTAGTTAGCGAGGAACTAGCTGGTGGGGGCGCTACTTCTCTTAACTGGATTGATCCCTCACCTTTGGATGAAACAGATCGTAAAGGAGTAAAAGCAGGAAATCAAATTTTACAGGCCGGTGAGTTTTTTGTTATCCCAGGTAACTATAGGGTACTGAAAGTCGACCGACCAAGCAATGGGATTTATGTCAAGATTGGATCACGTGGAACATGGTTAACTGCTGATAAAGCCTCTAAATTGCCATAACCCCTTTTCCTCTTCTTCGTTTTCTCTAAATATTATACTAAAAGAGATGTGTCCTAGACGACCACATCTCTTTTAGTTTTTAATGTCTAAAATGTCTGACACCTGTAAATACCATAGTCAGGCCATGTTTATTGGCAGCGTCAATAGAATCTTGATCTCTAACTGAACCACCTGGCTGAATAATGGCTTTAATCCCTGAAGCCGCAATTTCTTCAATATTATCAGCAAAAGGAAAGAAAGCATCGGAAGCTAATACTGCTCCATCAAGATGCTTCTTAGCTTGCTCAATAGCAATACGAACAGAAGCCACACGATTGGTTTGTCCTGGACCTACACCTAAAGTCATACGGTCATTCGCGATAAGAATCCCATTTGATTTAACATATTTGATGGCTTTCCAAGCAAACTCCAAAGCAGTCATTTCCTGCTCTGATGGTTGTCGTTCCGTAACTATTTGCCAATCCGCCGGACTCTCTGAAACAACATCCTGATTTTGGACGAGCATTCCACCAACTACACCGGTATACTCCTTTTCCAGTTCGCTGGCATCTTGAGCACCAAAAGGTAATTCAAGGAGACGCAAATTTTTCTTTTTATGGGTTAGAATGGCGAGCGCTTCTTCCGTGTAAGATGGCGCAATAATGATTTCAAGAAAAACAGGATGCATCTTCTGAGCTGTCATGGCATCAACTTCACGGTTGAGAACCACAATCCCACCAAATATAGATACCGGATCGGCCTCATAGCAGTAATCCCACGCTGTTTCAATAGTATCTGCCTGCCCAATGCCACATGGATTCATATGCTTAAGAGCCACAACTGTTGGTTGATCTTTAAAATCGCGAATAATTCGGATTGCCGCATCTGCATCTCGAACGTTGTTAAAAGACAATTCCTTTCCATTAAGTTGTTTGACAGAAGCAATGGCATATTCCGTTGGAATAGCATTTTGATAAAAATCAGCAGCTTGTTGGGGATTTTCTCCGTAACGCATAGATTGTTTCAAATCATAAGTCAAAGTCAGTTTTTCTGGCTTATTTTCACCAACTTGAGTCGTGAAATAATCTGCAATCAAAGCGTCATAGGCAGCGGTATGACGAAAAACTTTAGCAGCCAGACGCTGACGCGTCTCATATGTTGTATTCCCGGTTTCAGTCAGTTCTGCCAAGACAAGAGGGTAATCACTCGGATCAACTATAACAGTCACACTGGCATGATTTTTTGCTGCAGAGCGCAGCATTGAGGGACCACCAATATCAACATTCTCCACTGCTAAATCATACGTCACATCTGGACGCAAAATAGTTTCCTTAAAAGGGTAAAGATTGACCACTACAAGATCAATAAGCTCTATATTATTCTCGCGAGCAGACTGCAAGTGACTATCTCTATCACGACGAGCTAAAAGCCCCCCGTGAATATTGGGATGAAGGGTCTTAACACGACCATCCATCATTTCTGGAAATCCTGTCACATCATCAATAGCAATGGTCTCAAGACCTGCTGCATCAAGTGCCGTCTTAGTCCCACCAGTTGAAATAATGTCCCAACCAAGATTTTTTAATTCCTGAGCAAACTCTACAATGCCCGCTTTATCTGAAACACTAATGAGTGCACGTTTCATTCTATTCTCCTTAATAAGTGTCACTAGGACGTTTTTTATTTAACTGTTATCTATTTCCTGTCAACGCCTAAACGATCCAATACTTCTGGATAAAGCTGATACTCCGCTTTATGAATCCTTGTTTCAAAATCTTCAATGGTATCACTAGCCAACCGTGACACGCGCACCTGCTGTATGATGTCACCCGTATCAACTCCGCTGTCAACCCAATGCACAGTTACGCCTGACTGGTCTACGCCTGCTTGCCAGGCATCTGAAATCCCATGAGCTCCTGGAAATTCTGGTAAATAAGCTGGATGAATATTAATCATTCGGCCCTCATAAGCATCCAGAAGAGTAGGCCCTACAATTTTCATATAGCCTGCTAAACAAATCAAATCAATGTCATGTTTGTCAAGAAACTGGACAATTTCTTTTTCATAGGCAGCCTTAGTTTCAAATTCCTTGAGTTCAAATGTAACTGCCCTAACCCCAAGTTTTTGGGCACGTTCTAAAACATAAGCATCTCGTCGATCTGAAAAGACCAGTTCAACCTGGAATTGCTCTGCAATCACTTGAAAATTTGATCCATTGCCAGATGCAAAGACGGCTATTTTTTTAGCCATTTGAAATCACCACACTAGCATCCCTTTTGGTCACGATATGACCGATATCATAGACTGGTTCGTTAAGGAGTTTCTTGACACGATCCACATTTTCCGGTGTAACTGCTAGAACCAGGCCAATCCCCATATTGAAAATATCAAACATTTCCTCATGCTTAATCTGCCCATACTTCTCAAGAGCTTTAAAAATTGGAAGAACAGGCAACTTATTTTCGTCAATTTCAGCAGCTAAATCATCTGCAAACATACGAGGAATATTCTCTGTAAAACCACCACCAGTGATATGGGCAATGCCATTAACCAACCCTTCCTTGATAAGAGGAAGCACAGCTTTCACATAAATACGAGTTGGCTCAAGAAGAACATCTTTAAGTTTTTGACCCTCCAGTTCAGGCAAAACCTCATCTCCTGTATAATCAGCAAAGACACGACGAACAAGTGAATAACCATTCGAGTGGATGCCACTTGAAGCAAGGCCTAGAAGAATATCACCTTCGGCAACTTTTGACCCATCCAAAATCTGAGACTTTTCAGCAATACCAACTGTAAAACCAGCCAAGTCATAATCCTCTTCGCCGTACATGCCTGGCATTTCTGCTGTTTCACCTCCGATAAGGGCACAGCCAGCCTGTACACAACCTTCTGCCATACCTGCAACAACTTGTTCCAACTTAGCAGGTTCATTTTTACCAGTTGCAATATAATCAAGGAAATAGAGAGGCTCTGCACCTGCGGCAATAATATCATTAACGCACATGGCTACACAATCCTGACCAATCGTATCATGTTTATCATACTGGATCGCCAGCATGAGTTTGGTACCCACACCGTCTGTTCCAGAAATAAGAACTGGTTCTTTAATACCTGTCTGGGACAAATCAAACATACCACCAAAACCACCTAGAGCTCCCATAACTCCTAATCGCTCTGTACGAGCCACGTGTTTTTTTATACGTTCCACAACTTCATATCCCGCCTCAACATCTACTCCAGATTGGGCATAAGCGTTTTTTTCTATCATCATTTTTTCCTTTTTTGATTAAAACTCAACTAAAGTGGTACAGTCCTAGGCAGGTCCTGCTACTAATCGTCATTTCTTATATGGCTTAGGAAGCAACTATTGTCATTAACAAACTTACTGATTAACTGTTGAAATCTACTCCTGTATGCAGTTATTTCACTTTCTCAATATAAAAACTAGTTTGTTCTTCTAAACTTCGTAAATACTCGTCTTCATAATCATACAAAGGTGTTGGGTATTCCCCATCAAAATAAGCCACACAGAGCCCACCTTTAGGAGCATCCGTTTCAAGGCCTATAGCGTCAATCATGGCATCTAGAGAAAGATAGGTTAAACTATCTGCTCCAATAATGTCACATACTTCTTCGACTGTATGATTAGCAGAAATTAATTCCCTTCTTGTTTGGATGTCAATACCATAAAAACAAGGATATTTCAGTTCGGGACTACCAATTGCCACATGAACTTCAGTGGCTCCCGCTTCACGGAGCAAACTAACAATACGGCGTGACGTTGTTCCTCTGACAATAGAATCATCCACCATTACCACACGTTTTCCTTTTACCACACCTGACACTGCTGATAACTTCATGCGAACACCCTGTTCTCGCAAGTCCTGTGTCGGTTGAATGAAGGTTCGTTGGGTGTATTGATTTTTGACCAAACCCATTTCATTTGGCAACCCAGATTCTTCAGCAAAGCCCATAGCCGCTGATAGTGATGAGTTGGGCACTCCAACCACTATATCAGCTTCATGTTGAAATTCCTGCGCTAGCCTTTTTCCCATCTCCTTACGCGCCGTATGAACATTTACACCATAAATAGTAGAATCTGGACGTGCAAAATAAACATATTCCATGGAACAAATGGCTAGTTGAGTATCCGTCGTATACTGATGGTAGGTAATGCCCGAATCATCAATGACAATCAATTCTCCTGGCTTCACATCTCGAATCCATTCAGCTCCAATCACTTCAAAAGCACAGGTTTCCGAGGAAACTACCCAAGCCCCATTTTTCATTTTACCAATAGACAGCGGTCTAAAACCATTTGGATCGAGGGCAGCAATTAATTGCTTTTCTGTCATAAGTAGGTAGGCAAAACCACCTTTTACCCTATTAAGAGCTTCTTTAACTTTTCCAATAAAGTCAGACTGGTGGCTACGGCGGACCAAATGCATCAGAATTTCAGTGTCTGACGAAGCATTGAAAATAGCTCCTTCTCTCTCTAGTTCTTTCTTTAAGGAAATCGCATTGGTTAAATTACCATTGTGACATAACCCAAATTGAGCATCTGTAAACTGGTACAAGAAGGGTTGAATATTATTAATAGAAGCAGATCCTGCCGTGGCATAACGAACATGCCCAATTGCTGCATGACCTGTCAACTTAGTCAAGTCATTCTGATTTTTAAAAACATCTGATAAAAGGCCAGTGGCTCGGTGTTGATGTAGGTTACCTTCATCATTTGAGATAATACCGGCACCTTCTTGACCTCGATGCTGAAGACTATGAAGCCCAAAATAGGTTACCTGAGCTGCTTGAGGATGTCCCCATATTCCGAAGACACCACATTCTTCATTAAGAGATTTTACTTCGTACATTTGTTTTTCCTAATTTCTTTTAGCAATGCTCTTTAAATCCAAAGTCACTATTGCTCTTTTTTAAAACACCATGATTTGAGAATGACACCCGTGAATCGCGCTCTCCTTGTTGGCAACCTTACTTACCAGTAAAATAACGGACTGCGGATTCAAAGAGTTTTTGATCTTTATTCCCTGGAATATTTTGGAAAAGGCCTTCTTCCCAACGTTCTGAGTGCCCCATCTTACCAATAATTTGACCATTTTTGCTGGTAATTCCTTCGATAGCATTGACCGATCCATTTGGATTGTAGCGACTATCCATACTTGGATGACTATCAAAATCTACGTATTGACTAAAAATTTGACCATTATCGCGCAACTCTGCGAATTCCTCTGCAGAGACAACAAACTTCCCTTCACCATGTGAAACTGGAATCACATGCACATCACCAACTTCCACACCTGAAAGCCATGGTGAATTAGTATTTGCAATGCGCGTCTCGACCATCTTAGCCACATGCTGATTAGCATCATTGTAGAAGAGAGTTGGAGAACTCTCCTTGACATTTTCAAAATTGCCATAAGGTAAGAGTCCAGATTTAACAAGAGCTTGAAAACCATTACAGATACCTATGATAAGTCCACCTTTTTCAATAAAATTATCAATAGCAGAGCGGACCTTTTGATTGAGTAGGATGTTGACGATGAATTTGGCAGAACCATCTGGCTCATCCGCTGCTGAAAATCCACCAGCAAAGAAAATAATATTGGCCTTACTGATATTGTCAACCATTGTGTCAACTGACTGTGCAATAGCCACTTCATTCAAGGTCACAAACGGGACCAAATGAACCTCTGCTCCCGCCTGTTCAAAAGCCTTAGCTGAGTCATATTCAGAGTTTGTACCAGGAAACACCGGAATATAAACCAATGGTTTGTCAATTATTTTTTGAGTCGTGATAACTGCATCAGAGACGACAACAGGAACGTCTTCTATATCTTGACTTTGACTAAAAGTAGTTGGATAAATATCTTCCAATTTTCCTTCAAAAGCTGTCAGCAACTTGGCACCCGAAAGAATAACTCCGTTGACAGTAACTGTAAAGTCCGCATGTGTTTTTCCAATTTTGGTTACACCTGAGATTTCTTCAGCTGAAGTAAATATAAAGCCACCAAGTTGTCCTGTCAAGCTATTGTCAAGCTCTGTCAAGGTTACAGATGCTCCAATATGATTACCAAAACTAGCTAGAGCCAAGCTCTCTATAATACCCCCATATTTTATAGCTGATGCAGAACTAATCGTATGGTTAGCTTGAATACTTTCAAAGTTACTAAAATTGGCTTTTATGAGGTCAAAATCAATCTCTTCAGAAATAGTTTGACCAGGAAGATAGTAAATAGTCTCACCTGCGGCTTTAAATTCCGGAGATAAAACGTCTTGTGTGTGTGCAGTTGTAACACCAAAAGCAACCAAGGTTGATGGTACTGTCAATTCCTCAAATGTTCCAGACATGGAATCCTTGCCACCAATGGATGGTAGGCCAAGTTGAATTTGAGCTTCAATAGAACCAAGTAGTGCTGAAACGGGTTGGCCAAAGCGCTCTGCCTGTTTATCCATGCGCTCGAAATACTCTTGATAAGAGAAACGTGCTTTAGACCAGTTAGCACCAGATGCCACCAATCGTGCTGTGGCCTCAATTACAGCATAAGCTGCACCATGATATGGTGACCACTCAGCAATGTAGGCATTGTACCCTTGAGCGATAACTGAGGCTGTTGTGGTGACACCATTTTGAACAGGTAGTTTTTGGACAGAAGCCTCGCTTGGGGTAAGTTGGTAACGACCCCCGATGGGATGATTAACTGTTGAACGACCAACAGAAGAATCAAAAAGGGTTTGAAGACCTTTCTGAGAAGCATGATTAAGATTTGAAAGCACAGTAAGTGTATCTTTTTCAAGCGTTGCTACTGATGTTATGCGACTTTCAGGCAAGTTGACAGCCTTGTCAACTACCTTTGCATCAACAACGACACGAACACCATTAGTATCTAGGAAAGAACGTTCAATGTCAACGATAGTTTGGCCATTCCAAGTCATGACTAGATTTGGCTTTTCAGTAACCGTTGCTACAGTAACAGCCTTAATATTTTCTTTGGAACACTTAGTAATAAACTCCTCAGCATTTTTAGAACGAACGACAACCGCCATCCGCTCTTGGGACTCTGAAATAGCAATCTCTGTTCCATTTAACCCTTGGTATTTGAGCGGTACTTTGTTTAAATCAATTACTAAACCATCAGCCAATTCCCCAATAGCTACACAAACACCACCTGCGCCAAAGTCATTTGATTTCTTAATCAGGCGTGTTACTTCACCATTACGGAAGAGACGCTGAATTTTCCGTTCTTCGATAGCATTCCCTTTTTGGACTTCGGCACCAGCCGTCTCCACAGACTCAGCGGTCTGTACCTTAGAGGAACCCGTTGCTCCACCGATACCATCACGACCTGTTTTCCCACCTAGAAGAATAACAACATCACCAGCTTCTGGTTTTTCACGGATCACATTTCCTTTAGGTGCTGCACCAACAACGGCTCCCAATTCCATACGTTTTGCGACAAATCCTGGGTGGAAGTATTCCTTAACATAAGTTGTAGCAAGACCGATTTGGTTTCCGTATGAGGAATAGCCGTGCGCTGCTGTTTTTGAAATGACTTGCTGAGGGAGTTTTCCAGCGCGAGTATCAGAAATAGGCGTTGTAATGTCTCCAGCACCTGAAATACGCATCGCTTGATAAACGTACGATCGCCCTGATAATGGATCACGAATGGCTCCACCAATACAAGTCGCTGCTCCACCAAAAGGTTCGATTTCTGTTGGATGATTGTGTGTCTCATTTTTAAACATCAAGAGCCATGGCTCTTTAACACCATCAACATCCACGTCAATCTCAACGGAACAAGCATTGATTTCATCAGACACTTCCATATCATCCAAACGCCCATTCGCACGCTCATAGCGACCGAAAATTGTCGCCATATCCATAAGCGTCTGTGGCTTATCAGAACGTCCCAATTCTTCACGCATAGCGATATATTTATCGTAAGTCGCTTGTAGTTGTTTTTGAAATTTAGAAGCGGAAAAATCAATATGTTTTAATTCTGTTTCAAAAGTGGTATGACGACAGTGATCGGACCAATAAGTGTCCAAAACTCTTAACTCTGTTTCTGTCGGTACACGGCCAATTGATTTAAAGTACTCTTGAATGAAAACAAGGTCATCAACCTCCATTGCCAAGCCCTGCTCTGCCTTATAAATCTTAAACTCATTTGACGTGTAAGTCTCAAAGAAATCCAAGGTTGGGATAACCTTGTCCGACTCAGAAAAGTCATGCCGCTCAATGTCTCTTGTTATATCTTTAAATCGAGAATCAACTGGATTGAGAAGATAACGTTTTATAGCTTCAAGCTCTGTTTCTAAAATGTCTTTATTGACCAAATATAGTTGAGCCGTGTTAACCATCACATCATTGGGAGCTCCTAACAATAATAAAGCTTCTTGAGCAGATGCTGCTCTTTGATCAAACTGTCCTGGCAAACTCTCAATTGCAAAAAAAGCAGCATTAGTCAGCTCTGTTTTAATAGTTTCCTCAGGTAAGATACAATCTGTAACCTGTTCAGAAAAGATGTGTTTCTCTGCACGTGGAAACAAAGCAGCGGTTAATCCAAATACATCATAAACTTGAATCATACGAAGTGTTTTCAACGTCGATAACTGCAAATTATGCGTCAGTTCCTTTACCAACGACTCGGTCTTAATCTGAAAATCAGCCTTCTTCTCAACGAAAATACGTTTGTCCATAATTATGATACCAAGTCCGACCAGCAAGCGTCTGAAAAATGGTGGTAAGTCCGAAATCTTTGATTGCGTTGACACACCCCCGTCAGGGCGACTAGAACTTTCAAAGAAGGTTCAGACGTCTATGACGACGCCTCTGACTTATTCACGCGTTTTCCCTATCGCTTGCCGGACGGGTTCAATTTCCTTTCATTTTCTCACTACGTTTGTCTTAATCCAGCTCTTTTAACTTCTCTAAAACAACCTCATAAACAGCTGTCAGACTACCTAAATCCCTTCGAAAGACATCCTTGTCCATATGATGCCCATCTTCATCCCAAAGACGACAATTATCTGGTGAAAATTCATCAGCTAGCAGAATATGACTATCCTTATCAAAGCCAAACTCTAGTTTAAAGTCAACTAATCGAAGACCAACTTGTTCAAACCAAGTCTTAAGATAAGCATTAATACGACGTGTTTCTTGTTTGATATAAGCGATATCTTCCTCACTAGCAATTTTTAACAAGCTAATATGCTCTTCATTAAGAAAAGGATCATCCAACTCATCTTTTTTGTAGTAGAATTCAATAATAGGTGTCTCTAAAACCACTCCCTCTTCAATACCAAACCGCTTAGAAAAAGAACCTGCAGCGACATTGCGAAGCACTACTTCTAAAGGAATAATAGTCACTTTTTTGACTAATTGTTCGGTTTCTGACAAGCGTTTCACAAAATGTGTGTTTATCCCAACAGTGTTTAACTTTTCAAAAATTAAACAAGAAATAGCATTATTTAGGCGTCCCTTTCCGTTAATAGTCTCCTTCCGGGCTCCATTTAGCATCGTTGCCTGATCCTTATAAACAGATAAAATCATGTGCTTATCTTCCGTAGCATAAAGGTCTTTGGCTTTACCTGAATAAATAAGTTGGTTAGTTTCCATAATATTCGTCTTTCGTCATTTTTTTATTTAAGAATAACATAACAAAAAACATTATTCAAGTATTTATTTACATTTATAAGTGAACTTGTTTTTAATGTTCGTTTTTTATAAAGAGAAGTAAAAATAAAAAAGAGCTTGCGCTCTTTGTCTACTCTAATATCACCCTAGGCCAAACGGTTGACCAAATAATCTAACATATCTCCCATAGACTTCATCCCATCAACATCTTCATCTGGAATAGCGATATGAAATTCATCTTCAATATTAATCACAAATTCCACCAATTCAATAGAGTCAACAGCTAAATCATCTTTTAGACTTGTTTGCTCTGTAATAATGAGTTCTAGGTGACTCCTTTGTTTTTTGATTAATGCAATCAATCTCTCTAAAATAGCTTCTCTAGTCATTTGTTTCAGTCTCCTTGGCAAATTCTTCCACCAATTGCCCAACAACCTGTGTCTCTAGCATAGTGCGTACTTGTTTAATCGTTGAAAAGATAGCCTTAGCATCGCTTGAACCATGGGATTTCACAAAAGGTGCCTTTAAACCAAATAAAACCGCTCCACCAGCACTAGAATAATCTAAAGAATTCTTCATGTCATAAAGGCTATCTTTCAAGAGAAGTGCTCCTATTTTTGCTTTCAGACCACCCGATTTAATAGCCTCTTTGAGTTGTCCCATAATACTAATCGCAGTTCCCTCTATGGCCTTCAAAACTGCGTTTCCTGTGAAACCATCTGCGACTACAACATCTGCAACACCTGACATCAAATCACGCGCTTCCACATTCCCTACAAAGGTTAAATTAGGATCTGCAGCCAAAAGGTTATAAGTTTCCTTCCGAAGCGAATCCCCCTTAGTGGCCTCTGTTCCATTGTTTAACAAACCAACACGAGGCTTATGAACACCTCGAACATTCTTTGCGTAAAAAGAACCCAAAATCGCATATTGATGCAAATGTGCTGCTGTATTTTCAGCATTGGCGCCAAGGTCTAACATATCAAAACCTTTACCATCTGTGGTGGGAATAGTTGATAATAACCCTGGACGATCAACACCTTTGATACGCCCCACAATAAATAAACCTGCGGCTAAAAGGGCACCTGTATTTCCTGCTGAAAGAATGGCATCTGCCTCTCCTTCTTTAACAGCCTTAGCTGCTAAAACCATTGACGCATTCTTTTTTCGACGAATGGCTTTTGCAGGCTCATCTTCTGAATAAATTTTCTCATCAGTATGGATAATAGAGACCCGATCAGAGGGAACAAGATAAGCCTCAATTTGAGCTTGATCTCCATAAAGTTGAATGTCAATATCTGGAAAAGTTTCTATTGCCTGATTCACACCTTCAATGATGGCTTTAGGAGCGTTGTCTCCGCCCATAGCATCTATTGCAATTTTCTTCATTTTTGCTCCTTTGATTTCATTTCATCTTTTTGATATCACTTATCATAACGTCATTATTATAGCACAATCTAAGGACATTTCCCATTTAGGACCAAGAAAGACTTAGCTAGTCCTTTGGTTTCATAATATCGCCCCATTTAGCTAAATCATCAATAAACGTTTTACTTTTTAACTTGATTCCTACATAGTCATGATATAACTCGTCAATAAAATAACGAAGTTTTCTTTTCATCTCATCATTTAAGGAAATGGTTCTCAATTCATCAAACTGAATGGTTTGAAAACGGTCTAGTAAATAGATGACATTAGGATCTAGATGATTCCGGTAGTCATCTTTATGATAATGTTCAGGGCAAAGCACACCCGAATAGTGATGTGAAAAATCAAATGGTAGACCGACACGATGACAAAAAACACAGTCATGAAAGTTTATTCTAATCCCAAAACGCTCTAAAACTTGGATTTCAAAAATGTTGGTCAAAACCTCGTAATCCAACCCCTCTTCCATTAAATCAAGTGTCTTTTTCAGAAAGGCAAAGAGGTGAGGATCTGGCTCATTATCTGAAATAGCGGCATCTGCCAAAGCCACTACATAACTCGCATAGGAAAGTCGAAAAAGATCTTTATTAATCTGTTGATAAGTATCCACATGATTGTAGTCGTCAATATAAGAAAGACCTGATTCGTTCAACTTAAATATAAAGTCAGCAGCCGTTAAAGGTTGGATGACGGAAGAAAGTTTAGAACGACTAATATGTTTCACGAAAAACATACGTTTGCCTGCTGTCTCTGTGAATATCTTGACCAATTTATCATCTTCTCGATAATTCCTATTAAAAAGAACAATTCCTAATGACTCGTTTAACTGCATATTCCTCGCCACATCTTTTCTCAACTTTAGCCCATCCAGAGCATTAAATACTGCTCTTATTATACCCAAAATTTCAGAAAATTGCATGACTAACATTAACTCACTAGTCTTGCTTAAAACTTCTCATATTAAGGAAGAATAGTCCCCTTAAAACAAATAAACTTAACTAGTAAAAAGAAAGAGACATAAAAAGCCTGAGACATAAGGTCTCAAGCTTTATCAAATTATTTCCCCATTTCAAATAAAGGTGATAATGGACGTTTTTCATGAATACGAATAATAGCTTCCGCAACCAAATCAGCAATCGAGATTTGTTCAATTTTATCAATGAGACGTTCTTCTGGCAGATAAATAGTATCAAGAACAATTAGTTTTTCGATAGCCGACCGTTGAATATTATCAAGTGCTGGACCAGAAAGAACTGGATGCGTACATGACGCATACACAGCTGTTGCACCCGCTTCAGCAAGGGCATCTGCTGCATGGCAAATAGTCCCTGCGGTATCAATCATATCATCAATCAAGATACATTTCTTACCTTCAACATTACCGATAATATTCATCACTTCACTGGTGTTCATCTTATCCACACTACGACGCTTATCAATAATTGCAATTGGTGTTTGGAGGAATTGTGCTAACTTACGCGCACGAGTCACACCACCATGGTCAGGACTGACAACGACAACATCTTCACCCACTAAACCATGACGATCAAAATAGTCTGCAATTAAAGGTGCACCCATCAAGTGGTCAACTGGAATATCAAAGAACCCTTGAATTTGAGCAGCATGCAAATCAACCGTTAATAAGCGATCTACACCAGCAACTTCTAACATATTAGCAACTAATTTAGAAGTAATCGGTTCACGAGAACGTGCTTTACGGTCTTGGCGTGCATAGCCGTAGTAAGGCATCACAACTGAAATTTTCTCTGCACTAGCTCGTTTCAATGCATCAACCATAATCAGGATTTCCATCAAGTTGTCATTGACTGGCGAACTAGTTGATTGCAAAATAAAGACATGATGACCACGAATTGATTCTTCAATATTTACTTGAATTTCACCATCTGAAAACTGACGTACAGTAGACTTCCCAAGTTGAATCCCCATTGCAGACGCAACTTTTTCTGCTAATTCCTTGTTTGACGATAAGGCAAACAATTTTAAATCAGAATAAGACATTTTTTCCTCCAAAGTTTTAATCCTATACTATTTTAACGTTTTTTAAGGTATTTATCAAATGAAATTAAAAAGGCAACTCACAAAACTTCTTCCCTTTATTTTTGAAAAGAAATAAAAAAGGTTAGAACAGAACTATTCTAACCTAAACGATCATTAATGTGGGTAGATAAATACGACTCCAGATGGGTTAAACCAGCCACGGTGATCAGCAATATACTGTTTACCACTGTAGTTTGATTCCATCACTCGAATATTTGATGAACTTTGAACTTCAACAACTACTGCGACGTGACCATAACCACCATCATTCCAAACTGCAATAGCTCCTGCCATAGGTGTAGATCCTACAGAGTAGCCCGCTGCTTGAGCACTTGCAGCCCATTGTCCACCGTTACCCCAATTGTTTCCTGCCCATGGAGCTAATGATTTCGCACCCCATGTACATTGTCCTACTGGGTAATTATTAACAGAACTATATGAAACTTGTGGTCTTGCTACAGATGCTACTGGTGTTGCAGAAAGTGCTGTAACTGAAGCTGGAGCAGGAGCTGCTGGGCTTTCAGCTACCATAGCTGCTGGTGCAACGATTGCCGCTTTTGCTTCCTCAACAGAAGCTGCTTGTTGAGCTGCTTGTTCTTGAGCTTTAGCTTTAGCTGCTTGTTCTTCTGCTAAAGCCTGAGCGGCTACTTGTTCTGCTGCTTCTTTTTGAGCTACTAAGTTTGCTTTGTCTTCATTAGCAGTTGCCAATTGAAGAGCTAGATTAGCAGTTGCAGCTTCTAAGTTTGCTTGTTGAGTACGTAAAGTATTTTGATTTTCTTCAATCACTGCCATATTAGCAGCAATGGTGTTAATAGCTTCTTGGTTAGCCGCTTGTTTTTCTTCAAGTGAAGCTTTATCAGCTTTTTGTTGCTCTAGCATTTTAGCATTAGCAGAGACTGCTCTGTTAATAGCAACTAAACGAGTAACCACGTCAGAAATTGACTTAGAATTTAAAAGCGCATTGATGTAACTAGATGTTTCATTATTCTTATAAGCGCTACGTGCTTGATTTTTCAGTTTTTCGTTACGAGCAATAATTTGGCTTGTAAGAGATTGAATTTCTTGTTCGAATCCTTTTGAAAGTTCTTCAAGTTCTGAATTTTTTGCTATTAATTTCTCTTGTTCAGATTGTAATGAACTAACTTGTGCCTGTAATGCATTAACTTGATTCTGAGCAGATTGCTGTTCTGCAGTTAAGGCTGAGATTCTTGAGTTAGCATCAGAGATTTTGGTATCAAAATTATCCGCGCTAACTACAGTAGCTGCTCCAAGGGTTACACCACTTACAAGAACGGCTGATAAAATTCTTTTTTTCATAATTAAAAAATTACTCCTTTTTCGATAAGACATCTTATATTTTACCAAAAAAATAAGCATTTAATGTTACGCAATTGTTACAGTTATGTGTAATAATCACTAAAATTCTCTTCTTATTTATTAGTAGATGTGGAAAGTCAAAGACCTCTCCCAACTAATAGAGCGTATTTCTGAAATGTTATCAGATTCAAACTATTACCAATTGTATGTAAAGCATTGTTCTCTCTTTATCAGACTTACTAAGGTTATGTTTTTCTTATCCACAGATAGAAACTGCAATTAGTAAACTTATCCACATGTTAATAACAAAATAAGGTTATAGTCCTTTAGTAGTATAGCCCATTACTTCATTCCCTCACAAAAAAGAAATAGTTGAAATCATTTACAAGTAACTTATGTACTCATCAAAGAAATCCATCTCTCTAATTTCTGTACTGGGTAAAACGATCGTAGTGATTATTAGCCTTTTGGAGCATACAAACAAATCCATATAAAGAACACCTGAACTATAAAATCAAAACAGTCACTCTAATTGTACCCGATACCCCCATCATTCAATCGCTCCTCCTATATTCCAAATTGTTCAATACATGAATCGGGATCTCAAATACTCCTCGAAACTTATTCAAAAATGAATAGGTAACTATCACTTAATCCATTTTATCCTATCTACCACTAATATCATTAAAGAACTAACTTAGCTCATAGAAATGAATAAACTCATCAAATAGGAGTCTTCTGATATCGAAATTTTGAAAACTTTGTACCTTCCTCGTTTTGAGTATTGCAAAAGAGGAGACCGTTTTCGCTCCTCATAATACTTAGCTATAAGAACCCACTACAGCTGATAATGAGCTAGGAAAATTCTATATAAAAAAACAAAGTTACCATAAAGATAACCTTGTCTAACCAACGGAGAATAAGGGATTCGAACCCTTGCGCCAGTTACCCGACCTAACGATTTAGCAAACCGTCCTCTTCAGCCACTTGAGTAATTCTCCAAATAAATGGGCACGAGTGGACTCGAACCACCGACCTCACGCTTATCAGGCGTGCGCTCTAACCACCTGAGCTACGCGCCCAAGCCATAGCTTGGGAAAAACTATAAAGCGGGTGACGAGAATCGAACTCGCGACAACAGCTTGGAAGGCTGTAGTTTTACCACTAAACTACACCCGCGATATAATATGGCGCGAGACGGAATCGAACCGCCGACACATGGAGCTTCAATCCATTGCTCTACCAACTGAGCTACCGAGCCAACTACATTTATATGTATTGCGGGAGCAGGATTTGAACCTACGACCTTCGGGTTATGAGCCCGACGAGCTACCTAACTGCTCCATCCCGCGATAGTTATAAGGAGGATGTGGGATTCGAAC
Source organism: Streptococcus sp. F2 (assembly GCF_056500955.1). Classification (NCBI taxonomy): domain Bacteria; kingdom Bacillati; phylum Bacillota; class Bacilli; order Lactobacillales; family Streptococcaceae; genus Streptococcus; species Streptococcus sp. F2. Next base: position 1,181 of record NZ_JBWKAI010000010.1, on the reverse strand, counting down.
CCACGCACGCTTTTACACGCCTGACGGTTTTCAAGACCGTTCCCTTCAGCCGGACTTGGGTAATCCTCCAAATATAATATATGGACCTTGTAGGACTCGAACCTACGACCGCTCGGTTATGAGCCGAGTGCTCTAACCAGTTGAGCTAAAGGTCCCAAGTCATCCATAAAAACAATAGCGGCGAAGGGGATCGAACCCCCGACCTCCCGGGTATGAACCGGACGCTCTAGCCAGCTGAGCTACACCGCCATCAATCGGGAAGACAGGATTCGAACCTGCGACACCTTGGTCCCAAACCAAGTACTCTACCAAGCTGAGCTACTTCCCGAACTGATGCACCCTAGAGGAGTCGAACCTCTAACCGCCTGATTCGTAGTCAGGTACTCTATCCAGTTGAGCTAAGGGTGCTCTATATTAAATTAATGCCGAGGACCGGAATCGAACCGGTACGATGTAAACCATCGCAGGATTTTAAGTCCTGTGCGTCTGCCAGTTCCGCCACCCCGGCTCCTCAAAAGCGAACGACGGGATTCGAACCCGCGACCCCCACCTTGGCAAGGTGGTGTTCTACCACTGAACTACGTTCGCAACTTTTTTTATGCCGGCTACATGACTTGAACACGCGACCCTCTGATTACAAATCAGATGCTCTACCAACTGAGCTAAGCCGGCTAATCTTTTATGCGGGTTAAGGGACTTGAACCCCCACGCCGTTAAGCGCCAGATCCTAAATCTGGTGCGTCTGCCAATTCCGCCAAACCCGCTTCTATGACCCGTACTGGGCTCGAACCAGTGACCCATTGATTAAAAGTCAATTGCTCTACCAACTGAGCTAACGAGTCTTTCCTTCAAAAAATATGACTACTCTTTGAACGGTCCCGACGGGAATCGAACCCGCGATCTTCGCCGTGACAGGGCGACGTGATAACCGCTACACTACGGGACCTGTATCTTTTCAAATACTATGGGAGTTAACGGGATCGAACCGCTGACCCTCTGCTTGTAAGGCAGATGCTCTCCCAGCTGAGCTAAACTCCCATTGAGTGGCCTCTAAGCTAAGCGACTACCGTATCTAACAGGGGGCAACCCCCAACTACTTCAGGCGTTCTAGGGCTTAACTACTGTGTTCGGCATGGGTACAGGTGTATCTCCTAGGCTATCGTCACTTAACTTTTGAACCT
>NZ_JBWKAI010000009.1:0-66653 GCF_056500955.1 Streptococcus sp. F2 | reverse complement strand
CAATTATCAATAGCAATAATAAAATCAATCATCGTAGTCACCTCATCTATAGTGTACTACTTTGATTGATTTTGTCATTATGAATCTAGTTTTCTGAAAACAAAAGTTTCTTCATGCGTTTGGCGTGGCAATCTCTTGAAATGCCCTTAAAAAATCCGAAGCAGGTCTCATTACCTTTGAAAAAAGTCAAAAAGCAGGCTTTTCTACCTGCTTTTGTCTTCTAACGTTACTGATTGTCATCCTCTAAAATTTTAAAGCCAAGGCTGGTACTGTCTTTCAGAAACATTTGCACGGTTTCAAGGGAATAGTCTTCTAAATCTTTTCCTTGAAGAGGTAACTTGGCAATCAAATCACTGGTACAGGTAATAATATCAACACCTAGCTGATCAGCTTGATAGATATTATAAGTTTCACGAGGACTAGCCCACAACAATTCGACCCCTTCTTTTTGACGACAAATGCGCAGAGCTTCTTCCATGATTGGCATTGGGTCAACGCCGGTATCTGCAATACGACCAGCAAAAACAGACACAATAGCTGGCACTCCAGCGGTTAAATGATCAACCACAGCTTGAGTCTGCTCAATTGTAAAAATGGCTGTGACGTTTAACTTAATGCCTTTGGCTGACAATTTTTGAATGAGGGGACAGGTTGATTCGCCTGTAGAAGTGGTGACTGGAATTTTCACATAAACATTGTCACCTAGACTGGCAATTTTCTCAGCTTCCTTTTCCATGCTTGCGAGATCATCCGCAAAGACTTCAAAGGACACTGGGTAGTCTGTAATCTTGGCAAGCACTTCTTTGGCAAAGCCAATATAAGAACTGATGCCTGCTTTTTTCATCAAGCTTGGATTGGTTGTAAAGCCTGTGACCAAACCTGTTTGTAAATCCTTTAACATGGTCTCTAAAACCGCACCGTCTGAAAAGACTTTAACGTTTAGTTTTTTTGTCATCATATCCTCCTTTTAGATTTCTTCTGAAACATTATTGATGGCCTCTTGAGATTTTGACAGAAAGCTTGGAAGCACCAATACAATAGCAAGCACAGCAACCACCAAGTAAATACCGATTTGACCAATCGACGTTCCTAAGCGGCCCAGTAAAATCCCTAAAACACCGAAATCCACATCTCCAAAGGTCGTGTTTGAAAAACCAAGTTTCCCAAGTACAGGTAGAAGCATGGCAGGCAAGAAGGCGAGTAATAAGCCATTAGCGAAAGCACCAATCATCGCACCGCGACGACCACCTGTTGAATTTCCAAAAATCCCTGCTGTTGCACCGCAGAAGAAATGAGGCACCATACCTGGGATAATCAGGACACCACCTGCAACTCCTAAAATCAACATCCCAAGTAAGCCACCAACGAAACTTGACGCAAAACCGATGATAACAGCGGTTGGCGCATAAGGGAAGAATACCGCACAGTCTACAGCTGGAATAGCATTTGGAATTAATTTGTTAGCAATACCTTGGAAGGCTGGAATCAAGTCAGCCAAAATCATGCGAACACCGGCGTAGACAATTGCCACACCAACCGCAAAGGTAAGACCACTCTTAATGGCAAAGATAAATGGGTTTTGACCTGCTGCTAATTCTTCTGCTACTGAAGCATCCCTCAAAACAGAAGCCACTGTTGCCACCAAGTAGAAAATCACCATGATAAGTCCTGTTGAAATGGTGGTGTTGCGCAAGAAACTCCATTTTTCAGAAATCTGAAGGTCCTCGGTATCTTTACTGTCTTTGCCAACCTTGCTACCAACCCAGGCAGAAAGGTAATAGCCCAAACTACCAAAGTGTCCCATAGCGATTTCATCTCCGTCAGTCACTTTCAGAGTATACTGTTGACCAATGGCTGGCGAAATAGCTGACCAAGCTCCCAAGAGGAACCCACCTAAGATAATCAAAAGACTTCCTTTGAAACCAACAGCTCCAAGCACGGCGGACAAGAGACAAGCCATAAAGAAGCTGTGATGTCCTGTTAAGAAAATGTATTTGAAGCGGGTAAAGCGAGCAAAAGCCAAATTGAGCAATAAACCAACCACCAAGATGGACATAGTTTCCACACCCAGAATCTTTTGAGCGACAGAAGTGACGGCTTCGTTATTTGGCACTACGCCAGTGATGCTAAAACCATGCTCAATGAGTTTGGCAAGAGGGTCCAAATTGGTCACAATAACACCCGCTCCTGCAGCAAGCATAAGGTATCCCAAAATCGGTCCCAAGGTTCCTGTCAACACCTTATGAGCAGGTGTTTTCAAAGCTACCAAGCCTGCAAAGGCAATCAAGCCCATTAAAAATGCAGGTTCTTTTAAAATATCTCGAATAAATGATAATAATGCTTCCATAGTATCTCCCTATCTCCTTTAAAGGCTTATTCCTTGCCACTCATTTCCTTAAGAACCGGAACCAAATCTTCTTCAATTTTTTTACGATTGGTATAGCTTTTAACGATACAAACCTTGGCATCCTCTGGAAAAATATCTTTAAATTCTTTAACGGTAACAAATAAATCTGCACCCTTTCCAACAGCCGCATTGGAATCACAGGATTCTGCATCCACATCAATACCCAAACTAGATGCGATAGCTTCGACTTTCATGCGAAGTAACAAGCTACTACCAATACCGTTTCCACAAACCGTTACAATTTTAATCATGTGATTCATCTCCTTTTTCGATCATATGGCTAATCAGACTCATTATTTTATCAGTATTCTCAGCCTCAATTAATTGCTCAATATGTTCATCGTCATCTAAAATCAACGACAGTTCCTGCAAAGCCTTCAAATGTGAACTAGAATCCACAGCAGACAAAACAAAAATCAATTGCACTTGCTTGTCTGGATCACCTTCTTGCTTCAAATCAAAGCTGACAGGTTCTTTTAGTTGTAAGAGAGACATGCCTAACTGCCGCGCCCCTTTTTCAGGCGCCGCATGAGGAACAGCCACCTTAGGGGCTAAAACAATATAGGCCCCAAGCTCATTGACCGAATCAATCATACCGTCGATATAAGATGTTTCAATCATCTGGTGTTCTAGTAAAGGCTGAGCAGCCAAACGAATCGCTTCCTGCCAATCCGAAACAGCATCAGCCTGCCTAATAAAATCTGCTGTTAACAAGTCCAATAGTCCTAGACCTCCTTTTTCAATCGTTAAATGGTTACCAATCAGGTAACGGGATAAATCACTAACAAGTCCTTCTTTATTAGTAATCGTGGTGTGTTTATGAATAATACTCAACAGGTCATCCAAAGCAAATTGCTCTGACAAGGGAAGATGAAAGTCATCACAGACCATTTTTTTCAACATCATTTTCTCAACAGGTCCCATCAAAGCTTGCGTCACATAAACAGGTTTAGCACAGTCAAAAGCTACTGTTGAAAAAATCAAATCAAAGCAAGCTGGATCCAACAACTTTATTTTGTCCAGCTGGTGAATCCTAATAAACTGTAGCTGTGGAAAAAGTTCCTTCAAGGTTGCCTCCAACATCAGAGACGAACTAATGCCATTAGGACAGACAGATAAGGCTACCAGCTGATTGCTCGGCCTCTTCTTAGGGGCCTGCAACCATCTCCCAAAATGAATGGTAAAATAAGCAACCTCATCTTCATTAACTGTTTTCCCCAATTGTTTTTCTAGAGGAGAAAGGCTGCGCTTGACCAAGTAAAAGAGAGATTCATAATCTTGTTTGATTTGTTCCTTCAAAGGATTGGTCAAGTCAATGTCGTAGTAAAGTCGGTAATAAGCTGGCAAAAGGTGACTGTATAGGTTCTGACGAAGTTCTGGGGTATCGGTGATAGACAAGCCCGTGTTAACCGCCACCGAATTGATGATTTCCTCCATAATGTCATAGATAGGTTGCTGAAAGACTAAGTCTAAGTCACCTTGGATACAACCAAGTAACCTAGATTGAACCAAATATTTTTCTTCGGTTAGACTGGGGAAGTTGACCAATAACTGGTCCACCATCGTTTCAACAGCTGGCGAAGCTAAAGGAAAAGTATCCACTGCTTCAGCCCTTACATCCCGTGAAAATGGTCGATGAGCGAGAAGGCAGAAAAAATAAATCAAATCCCTCAATTTCTCCGAAATAAAAGTTAAGTGGTTCTCCCTGCTCAGTTCTTCCAACGTTGCTGCCATCACCTTTGTCTGGTCGGGCAAACCAAGTTCATGCAATAAGTAACTGAACACCCAAGGTCCTGATATGACTTGCAAAAGAGAACTGACCGCTGATTCTAAGAGACGCCGCAAGGCTAAGGGTTCTCCTTCAAAAAAATAACCATCCTGGCGATTGTAAGCTAAAGTTACCTGAAAGGCTTGTACCCGATCACGCACCAAGTTTAAATCAGCAATAACGGAATTTCTGCTTAGCCGTAACAAGCTTTCCAAGTGGTTAATGGAGATAAATTCTTTAGCCATCATGATGTAAATGATAATCATGTTCAGACGCTCATCTTGAAAGAGATAGTCGTCTAAGGTAGGTAGCATGCGATTCAACAAGTCCTTTTCAGTAAGGTCTGGCGGATAAACCAGCTGCCTGTCCAGAGTAATAAGGGGTAACTGATAGAGTGACAACGTGTCATTGATTTTAGTAATATCTGCCAGTATATGACGTTTGCTTGCCTTTAATATGGATTCAAATGCCTCCAGTGAATGTCCTTTATATTTAGAAAAGAGTTGATAGTTTCTGATGAGCTCATGAGATAGCATGTCATCTCCTCCTATAATGTCAGTATAAAATGAAGCGTTTTCATTTTCAAGATAAATTGAGTCCAATTGTCTCACGTCATTTTTGACTGCAATTGGACTCAACAGATGATATCATTGTAACAAGTTCCTCAAAAGGTGGCAAAAAATAGGCAAATCTGGGAATTGATTCCCTTTTTCTTCATGATACAACAAAAGATACCTCATCACTGAGATACCTTTTGTTGTTAGATAAAATCATTAACCGCTAACGAAGGCATCAGAAAAAGTCAGCTCATTCTTAAGCTGACTTTCTTGACTCAATTTAACATTTCTGGCTCTATAATCTCTGTAGTGGATAAATCCACTGGATATTATAGGGTTTTTTAATTGTATATAAAAAATCCCATATAACTTACAATGAAAAGTGTTAAACAACTCATTAGAAAGCATTATATGGGACAACTGTATCATACTACAGAATTAGCCAAAATTAAAGACAAAATATCTCCTTAGACAAAGTTTTTCATCATAAGACACACATTGAGGTCTGGGCTAGGCTTGATTATTCACCTAAGCTGTTTTAGCTCTGTCACGGGAAACAACTCAAGTACAACTTCCAGAAGCCATCCAAAATGCCATCCCTTAAAATCAATAGCATTCCTAGCCTTATCAGGTTTAAAAAGCGATATTTCCAGTAAAAAGCTATTGTAACGTTACTATTGCTGAAACAAATTTGTACGGAAAAATTGTCAAATTTCTGAGCCTCTTAGAGTAAAAAGCACTCGGAAACTCATCAACCGTCAAACTCTCAGTCACATTGCTCAAGAATTGGCTGTTTCATCGACAACTATCCATCGTAAGCTCAAGCAGTTCGCTTTTAAGGAGGTCTTTTCTAGATTTCTTAAGGGGCTCTCCATTGAGGAATTTGCTTAACAGAAAGGCAAACTCACCTTTATTGCGCAGGATTTTGAGACCAATAAAATTATCTCTATTTTTGATAACAGACACCAAGTCACCACCCGTAACCATTTCTTCAGATATTCTAAAAAAACTCGAAATAGCGTGAAAGTCGTTACCCTCGTCATGTCTGGCAGGTATCAGTCACCCACTACAGTTGACAATGAGCCTAAATTCTAAGACGCTCTGTCGTTTGTTACTGAGAATCAAACATAACAATAACCACTACCTATAAATAATCTATTAACTTAATGTTATTTCATGACTCTTATCAGACTTCAGCTCTATCACCTTATCAAAATAAGGTAAAAGTCCTTTATCGTGAGTGACCACAATTACTGTAACCCCTTTATTTTTGAGGCTCTGCAAAATTCTCATTACAAATTGACTATTTTCGTCATCTAGCGAGGCTGTTGGCTCATCTGCAAAAACGATTCGTGGCTTCTTCAACAATACTCTTATCAAAGCCACACGTTGTTGCTCTCCCCCGCTGAGTTGATAAACTTTTTTGTTTAAATAGTCTTTTCCAAGTCCAAATTCTTCTAGATATTTTTTTATTTGTTTCTTATCTTTTGTGATAAAATTCAAGTTTTCATATACCGATTCATTATCAATTAACGCAAAATTTTGAAATAAAAATCCAAATACAGATTTAAAATAATACTTTCTATGACGATAATTACTGAGAGAACCCTGAATAAAGATTTGTCCTGAATCAATTTTTTCCAATTGCCCTAAGCAATTCAACAATGTCGTTTTTCCGACACCGCTGTCTCCTATAATAGCAACCATCTCACCTTCTTCAACATGAAAAGTTAATTGGCTAAAAATAACTTTATCTGGATAGTGTTTAGAGATATTTTTTACTTCTATTGTATTCAAATTAGTCAGTTTCCTTTCTTAATAGTTGCCAAACATTCTTTATTTTCACACATTAGTAATAAACCTGTATAAATGAAAGCATCTAAAGTCACCAAGCCTAAAATTATTGGAAAAGTAGTTAACTGAAGTAGAAAGACAACTGTAAAGGCTAATAAGGTTAAACCAATCATACTTAACAAAAAGAGACCATGTCGTTCCCAAAATGATTTCCCAAATATCAGCCAAACAACTATTTTTTTCCGTTGACTTTCTATATAAGTCATCAGTAAAAAGTAGTTAATAATGATAAAGGCTAAGATACTAGTAATCATGCTAAGAACTTTTAAAGAAATTCGTGATCTTATGATGTTTAACTCTCTAAGCGCTAACTCTCTACCTGAAGTTAATCCTGCAAAATCTTCCACTAAGCCATGGTCCTTAATATATGTTGCAACGGTAAGAGGATTATTAAATAAATAATTTCCTTGAGAAACATCTGCCACCAAAAAGTCAGATTTTTCTCCAAAAAGTGTCGGTTTAGCTACTAAAATGACAGGATTAAAAGTCGTTGTATCATGAAAATTGATTGTATTATAATTAAATACTTTTTGCTCCTTTTTGGAATAGATGATATTGACTGGGTATGATTGTAAACTTTCTAAAGGAGACTTTACATCTTTATGAAAAGCGATAACTTCCATAATCATTGCCTTAATTTGTTCGTCATATTTTTTGAGATTTTCAGGAATAATGAGATGAAACATATTTGGAGCTAAATTCCCTATTTTTTCTCCCTGATTAGCTAATACAGGAACATGCTCCAAAAAATGATGATTGACAACCATATAGTTGTGACCAGGAACAGTCTTACCTGCTATCTTATATTCACGTAAGCTATAGCTTTCTGCCAAAATCCCACCTTCTTCTTCTGCCAGTGTCAGTAAATCATAGATAACTTTTCGGGATTTTTGATCACGTTCATTCTTTTCTTTTTGCTCATTAAATTGTCCTGGAATTAATCTAGTATTACTACTAAAGTATAATCGAGCCACATTCGGAAGATTTTCCCAATGCATCAGGTTCTTCTCTAATTCTCTTTGAGAGACTAAATCCTTTATTCCATAAAGCAAAGTTGCTGAGCAAAAAACAACCAATATAACTTTGATTAGGATGTTTAATACTACCAACTTTTTGAAAGGCTTTTTAGATTTTATTTGTTCTACTATACTAGATAATCTGATAGCAATAGATAAAGCTACTAGGTGACTTATTAGTAAAAATAAAAGAATGAAAAAAGTTAGGATAGCAAAGACCATCCATTCTCTTGGTAAATTAAAGCATGATATGATGAAAAATCCTAAAGCTAGTAAATCGACCCTTATTGACTGACGAACTAATTGATAAGGGTTTTCACCATGCAAGCGAAAAATGCCGATTTTTTTTGATTCGGAAAAATAAACAAATAAATCAACTATAAATAAAATAAAAATTAGAAAAACGAGAACATATGCTAGTTCTCCAGAAAGAAACTGAAGAAAAAACTGTTTGAGAAAGTTTGTCTCCACAGCAGTCTTCAAGCCTAAATGATGAAACTTCTGGATCAACTTCTCTGGGATAGCTCCTTGCAGGTAATAACTTCCTATCGGGTTCTCAATGCTGAGTTTATCACTTCCTCTAATATTCTCCTTAGGCAACTCCTCCTTAAGCTTTTTAGATTGCTGAGACGGGAAGGTAAAAATGGTCTTCTCAGGTTTGCCTACAGCAGAGGTTCCAAAAGATACTTTATAGATACCAATTTTATTTTCTTTTGTAAATTGTTCTAAGGTTTTATAGATTTGTTTAGTCGAATATTTCTTATCCCAATCAACCACCTCAATGCTAGCCCTTGCTCCCGGCAAAGATAAATGATGGCTTTCTCTTATCAGTTGATTCATGTAAAAGAAAAACATCGCCAAGAATGATAATAAAACAATGCTGTATATTTTTTTCATGCTTCTCCTCATAATCTAAAAAAATGGTGTTAAGGTAAAACCTTAACACCACAATTCGCTTTTTCAGGATATAATTCTTTCAATGAAATACATATAGCTTAGTAATATTCCCAATAAGCTCGATTGCCAGAAGGTTTCCTTCCTGTAGAAGTGTATGCACTCGCCCATCTGTTAGCATATGCCTTTGTAACGTGGCTTCCAGAAGCATATACGACAACATTATTATTAATCTTAGGATCATTTTTGCTTGTCCAACACGCCCAAACCTCACCAGACCAAAGATGCCCTGTTACTCCACCAGAAAATCCATACGTTAAAGCAGATACTCCCATGCTAAGTGGTAGCAAAGCAATAACTAAAACACGAAACAGTCTTTTTTTTGCCATAAAAAATTCTTTTCAAAACATATGAAGCAATATTTATTTAATGTTACATTCGTTTTACCACTTCAAAAATTTACCTCCTTTCCTAGGGTAAAAAGTAACAGTTGAAACTATTTTATGGGTGAAGGTTTTATATTTATATTCTATAATAATTGTATAATTATTATTTTAAAATGTAAATATCATTTTGATAAAATGATTGATTAATTGTTTTTTTATTTCAAATACAACTTGGTTAATCAGCAATAAACTTTGGAAAATGTTGCTAAAAGATTGCTAAAGCTATTACTAATTTGCTTTTTAGAAAAAGAAGTAACGGTAGATTTCATTCTAACCTTTTTAATTTTATTTACTTTAAGGATATTTTGTAGTCACGTAATCAGTATCTGTGCTGAAATAAAAAGCTCTGACAGACGAAAAAAAACTCTCCTAAACGGAGAGTCTATTCTTAACATTAACGACGAAGTCCAAGAGATTGGATCAACTCACGGTAACGGTTAACATCTGTACGACGTAGGTATGCCAACAAGTTACGACGGTGACCGATTTTCTTCATCAATCCACGGTAAGTAGCGTGGTCTTTTTTGTGTTCTTTGATGTGGTTGTTCAAGTGGTTGATTTCCCATGTAAGAACTGCAACTTGAACTTCTACTGAACCAGTATCGCCTTCATGACGTGCATATTGAGCGATGATTTCATTTTTTTTCTCTTTTGAGATTGCCATAATAATGTCTCCTTTTTTTGCTTAATCCGAGTCCTAGGATTGGCACTCCTAAAACCAAGAAAAAGTTGGTTTGTCTTTCGACCACTCTATTCTAGCAGATTCGAAAAGCTAGGTCAACTGTTATTCGTTTATTTCGCCCTCGAGTCACTAAGTGGTCTTATTAAGCTTCTTGAAAAACCAGATATAACCGGCAAGTCCTGTTGCTAAACCAAGGCTTGCTAGTGCAAATATTAGATAGGCGGCTTTTAAATCAGAACTTAGGTGGGATAGAAGCTGCAAAACCAAAGCAGCACCACCGCCGCCCAGATTACACCCTATCAAGACAAGAGTCGTGGCTGATGTCAATTGATGACTAGGAATTCTTTCCGAGAGAGTATGAAAAACATAGGTTACTCCGATACTGTAAACAAAACCAGTTGATAGGGCACCAATTGCTACCAAAAAGAGATTGTCTCCCTGCCATAACACTAACATGCCCAAACCTAAAACAAAAGCAACCCAAGCCATCAACCTATCTTTTAGTAACATAAGAAGAGGACCAAAACTGATGCCAGCCAAAATGCCCATAAGCATCATCAAACTTAAAATCAAACTGGCTTGTGTGGCGCTCCCCATCTGACCTTGATCAATCACTTGAGGAATTCGCAAGGTATTAGAAGTATTGACTAAAATGACAAATCCAGCATAACCGGCCAACCCTAAAATCTGCCACAATTGCTTTAGTGATAAGTTCTGACGCTCCTGTGACGCTACTGGAGCTTGAGGAGAAATCATAGGAGGTACAAAAAGGAGGTAAAGTGCTAAAATAACAAACCCAAAGCCATAGATCAAATAAGCCATAGACCAGCCAAAAGGAATCATATAACCCGCCAAAAAAGTGAGGAAGGCTGACCCTAAGACTTCTGCTGACCCTCGATAACCTAACATGGTTATCCTTTCCTTACCAGAAAAGCGTTCACTAATAATATTAATCGCGCGAGCGTTAATCAGACCAATACCTAACCCTAATAAAATCCGTGACCCAAACACAAGTGGGTAAGCTTGATTGAGAACAGGAAAACTTCCACCACCTGCCAAAAGAAGGAGCCCCACTACAACTTTTGTACGTTCAGACAAAAAACGATTCAGGAAAGGCATAATGAGAAGAACCCCTAAAATAGCAAAAGAGGACAGGGAAAATAGGATTTCCACAGACTGCGCCTGATAGCCCTGCGCTTGATAATAGGCAATCATTTTAGGAAGGGCGGGTGACACTGCAAAAGGTGAAACCATCATCAGGGACAAACTGAGGAGGCTTATTTTTTCAATAAGGGATTTTTGGGATACCATCAGAGAGACTCTCTTTCCTTGAATATTTTAGCTACCTTCAGTATAATCAAAAGAAAACGATAAAAATAGGACCTAGGTCATAAAAAGCCCATGAAGACGATTTCAGATACCAAATTGTTGGCATACTACTTAACAAAGCATCGGCTGGAGGAATTTTTCCCAAAAAATAGCCACCCACACCTGCAGCTAGCCCACTACCTTAAAGGAGAAGCCATTTGTGTGCAAGACCAGGAACTCAAGGCTCTTTATTACTTGGTGCAAGGCAACGTCAAAATTGTGCGACGCTTGTTTAATGGTAAAGAACACATTTTAGAAACCCATAACGGACCTATTCTTATCGGCGATATTGAATTAATGACCGATCAAAAAGCAGTGACTTCGGTCATTGTTCTTGATGAAGCTTATGTTGTCCAACTGCCACTCACCCATAAAGAAAGCTTGCTGACGGATGCAGACTTCCTCTATCATATTGGTCGGGGATTGGCTCAAAACTTTTACAAGCAAAATATCACCTCCACTACTAACATCACCTATACCGTCAAAGAACGTCTGGCCTCTTACCTCATTGCACATGAGAACCAACAAGAAGTTCACTTAAACCTGACCTTACTGGCCGACCGTTTCGGGACCAGCTATCGCCACCTTCATCGAGTGGTTCATCAGCTCATCCTTCAAGGCATGATTGTGCGAACCTCTTTCAAAACCTATCGGATTATTGATCAGCAGGGTCTGCTTCAATTAAGCGCTAATGACTGATTGCATTTTCCTGACAAAAATAAAGGGAATCCACTAGGGATTCCCGGTTTTTAGAAACAGTGTCATCTTTCTCTCTAAAGATTCCATGTTTGGATATCATTGAGATTATACAAGGAAAGTCACAAGATGGCAACTGATTTAACTCCAATTGCTCATGTTTCTTTAAAACTGACATAGGTGGTTGATTTCTCAGCAACTGTCGGCTTAACCCTACCATTGCCACTTCCTTTTGTGGCTTCTTTTAAAAAGAATCAATTTGTGATATAGTAAATCCAGTTAAAAAAATTAAAGGAGTAGACATGTCTGCACAAGATAAAATAATTAAACCAAGTCATCTCATTACCATGGATGACATTATTCGTGAAGGGAATCCTACCTTAAGGGCTGTTGCTAAAGAAGTGACTCTGCCCCTAAGTGACGAGGATATTCTCCTAGGAGAAAAAATGATGCAGTTCTTGAAGCATTCTCAAGACCCTGTCATGGGAGAGAAGCTAGGCCTTCGAGCGGGTGTTGGTTTGGCCGCACCTCAGATTGATGTGTCAAAACGTATCATCGCCGTGCTAGTCCCTAACCTTCCTGATCAAGAAGGAAACCCTCCAAAAGAAGCTTATAGCTTGCAAGAAGTTCTGTACAATCCTAAAATTGTTTCTCACTCTGTTCAAGACGCTGCTTTAGCTGACGGTGAAGGTTGCCTCTCTGTTGACCGGGTGGTTGAAGGTTACGTCGTGCGTCACGCCCGTGTCACCGTAGAGTATTTTGACAAGACTGGCGAAAAACATAAAATCAAGTTAAAAGGTTATAACGCTATCGTCGTTCAACATGAAATCGACCACATCAACGGCGTCATGTTTTACGATCGTATCAATCCAACAGCTCCTTTCAAAGCTGATGATAATCTATTACTTCTTGACTAAACCCAACTTAAAAGAGACTGGCTCTGTAGCCAGTCTCTTTTAAGTTGTGAATTGAGGTTAAGTAATCTTAACGAAGTTCTTGGAGGACTTCTTCAACTTGGTTAGCCAATTTTTCATGAAGGCTTTCTGACAAGGTAATTTTACCAGTTGCCCATGCTTCAGGGTTAATTGGCCCACCTGCAAACTCACCAATAACATTGCTACGAATAAATGGCAACAATTCGCGGTAATGTTTGAAAACAGCTTTTGGTGATTCCCCATTTGCAAGGGAAGATACTGTAAAGAATTTATCGTGGATTGATGAAGCTGCTGCATGATCGCTTGGATCAAGAGAACGGCTTGCCCAGTCCAATAAGTTTTTCACTGTTCCAGGAATTGCCCAGTTATAAACAGGTGAGAAGATCCAGACAAGATCTGCTGCTTCAAGCTCTTTACGAATACGATCCATAGCTGGAACACCTTGAGCTTCCAATTCTTCGTTAAACAATGGAAGGTCTGCGTAATCCAGATAAGAAACTTCTGCACGATCGCCAATCATTTCCTCAGCGATTTGCGCCATTTGCTTGTTAAATGAGTTTTGGCGTAATGATCCGACGATAAACAGAATTTTTTTAGACATGTGTTTCTCCTTTTTGTACTAGTTAGTGACTAATATTACTATGTAGTTATTATAGCGCGAAACGGAAAAACTGTAAAGCCCTTTGTTTATAAGTTTTTAAATTTTTTCAATAAAGTGATTAATTCTTTCTGTTCCGCTTCGGTTAAAACAGAGAAGGCTTGCTCCACACGCTTGATGTGTTTAGGAAGGGCGTCTTCAATTAAGGCTCTGCCTTGATCTGTCAACTCCACAAGATAAGCCCTTTTATCCTTGTCATCTTTGCAACGGCTAATCCACCCATTTCGCTCCATATTGCGCAAAACAACTGTCATGTTTCCTGAGGTTGCCAGCAAGGAGTCAATGAGGTTATTAATGCGCATGCTCCCTTTGGTATGTAAAACCTCTAACACACTAAACTGGGTAGGGGTCAAATTAGCATTCTTAAACACATCTGATCCAAAGGCATCTAAGGTGCGCTGAGCCTTACGAAAAACCACCATGGCTTTTAAGGCACTATTCTTATCTAGGTTACTCATTTCTCACTCCTCACTCAGTTATATGTCACTGATTAGTATTAACAATTTCTGATAAAAATAGGGAATGGGATATGATCCAAGAAATCAACTCTCTTGGTTTGGCACCCCAGCCCCTATTCACACATTTTTTCCTATTCTATCACAGAATCTTCTAAAAGAAAAGGTTTAGAAGAAATCATCAAATAGGCTTAATTGGTTGTCATCAGGCATATTGCCTAAAATACCCATGTCATCCATTTTTTCTACGAGCGTTGACGAGGCACCGCCTCGTTTACGCAGTTCCATTTTAGACAGGAATTCCCCTTCTTGACGAGCTTTCACGATTTGCTTCGCCACGTTTTCACCCAAACCTTCTAAGGCAACAAATGGTGGAATCAGCGTGTCCCCTTCGATTTGAAACTCTGTTGCTTTACTCTTATAAAGGTCTAGTTTTCCAAATTTAAAACCACGTTCCAGCATCTCATTCACGATCTCCAAGGTCGTAAAGAGATCATTTTCCACATTGGTGGCTTCATTATTTTTACGCTTGATACTGATATCTTCCATCCGAGCCTTGACGGCTTCTAAGCCACCACTCATGGTTTTTAATTCAAAGGCTTTAGCACGAATAGAGAAGTAAGCACAATAATACATAAGAGGATGATGCACCTTGAAGTAAGCTACCCGAAGGGCCATCAAAACATAAGCTGCCGCATGGGCTTTAGGGAACATGTACTTGATTTTTCCACACGATTCAATGTACCAGTCGGGCACATTATTTTCCCGCATGGCATCAATATAGCCATTACGTTCTTCCTCAGAAATTTTCAGCCAGAGACCCTTACGCACACGCTCCATAATGGTAAAGGCCATTTTCGGTTGCAAGCCAGCGTGCATGAGGTAAACCATGATGTCGTCACGACAACCGATAACGGTTTTTAGGGTCGCAATGCCTTCTTTAATCAAATCTTGTGCATTACCAAGCCAAACATCGGTTCCATGAGATAGTCCAGACAACTGCAGCAATTCTGCAAAAGTGGTTGGATGCGTTTCGTTAACCATGCCGCGAACAAAGTTGGTCCCAAATTCTGGAATGCCGAGCATGCCAGTTGGTGTTCCAATTTGTTCTGGAGTGACTCCTAAAACCTCTGTCCCAGAAAAGAGAGCCATAACACCTGGATCATCAGCGGGAATAGTAATAGGATCAATACCTGACAAGTCTTGAAGTTTACGAATCATGGTCGGATCATCATGCCCCAGAATATCAAGCTTCAAGACGTTCTCATCAATATCGTGGAAGTTAAAGTGAGTCGTCTGCCAAGAAGCTGTCACATCATCAGCGGGGTATTGTACTGGGGTAAAATCATACACGTCCATGTAATTAGGAATAACAACAATCCCTCCAGGGTGCTGCCCAGTTGTTCGTTTTACTCCGGCAGCCCCTGCTGCTAGACGATCCACCTCAGCATCACGATAGAACTTGCCATAGTCTCGTTCATAGCCTTTAACAAATCCATAGGCTGTTTTTTCTGCCACGGTACCTACGGTTCCAGCACGAAAAGCATACTCAGCACCAAAAATATCTCGAACATCTAAATGGGCACTCGGCTGATCATCACCAGAGAAGTTCAAATCAATATCGGGTACCTTATCCCCGTCAAATCCAAGGAAGGTCTCAAAGGGAATATCTTGGCCGTCTTTTTGATAAGGGGTGCCACATTTTGGACAAGGCTTATTAGGCAAATCATAGCCCGATCCGACTGAACCATCTGTGATAAATTCAGAATGTTGGCAGGACGGGCAAACGTAGTGAGGCGGCATAGGATTAACCTCAGTAATCCCAATCATGGTTGCCACAAAACTGGATCCAACAGATCCCCTAGAACCAACCAGATAGCCTCGCTCATTTGACCGATTAACAAGCATTTGTGACGCTAGGTAAATCACAGCAAAACCGTTCCCCAAGATAGAGGTTAGCTCTTTTTCAATTCGCAAATCGATAATATCTGGTAGAGGATTACCATAAATTTCAAACGCTTTTTGATAGGTTAATTCGGCAACCGTCTCTTCAGCCTTGTCGATATACGGGGTATAGAGGTCTCCCTTAACCACTTCTACTTCCTCAAT
Source organism: Streptococcus sp. F2 (assembly GCF_056500955.1). Classification (NCBI taxonomy): domain Bacteria; kingdom Bacillati; phylum Bacillota; class Bacilli; order Lactobacillales; family Streptococcaceae; genus Streptococcus; species Streptococcus sp. F2. Next base: position 50,808 of record NZ_JBWKAI010000009.1, on the reverse strand, counting down.
ACGGTCCGCCATATCCTGAGTATTTTGCACAACTACTTGATAAGCGAGGTCTTTTCCAAGAAAGGCAAACTCATCCAGCATTTCATTAGTTGTTCTAAAGTGCGCTTTAGGTAGGGGAGCAGGTTGGGCCCCTTCCCCACGGCCGATTGTTCTATTAATCATGGCACCCTGACCGAGACTACGCACAATAATTTCACGGTAAATCTCTTCTTCAGGCTCTAGATAATGCACATTCCCAGTGGCAAGAACGGGCTTATTAGCTCGTTTCCCTACTTCAATGAGGTCACAAATCACCTGCTCAATACCTGCTTGGTCTTTGATTAATTCACGGACAACCAATGGCTGGTAAATGGCTGGTGGCATGATTTCGATAAAATCATAATACTTAGCTAAATCAACCGCCGCATCAATTCCTTTAGTCAGAACGGCATCAAAAACTTCCCCATCCGAACAAGCTGTTCCTAGTAACAACCCCTCTCTGTGAGCATCTAAGACGGTTCTTGGAATACGAGGAACCCCTTCAAAATATTTGATATTGGAAAGGCTGACCAGCTTAAACATATTTTTAAGACCAACCTGATTTTGCACATAGATAGTCGCATGCTTAATCCGCGCTTTTTTGTAAGAATCCTCAGCTACCAAATCTGTATTGAGTTGCAAAAGATTTTTGATGCCATGCTTTTCTCTGGCATCTTTTAGAAAAATAAACAAAAGACGTCCTGTGGCTTCCGCGTCGTAATTGGCCATATGATGGTGGTCTAGACTCACTTGGAAACGCTTGGTGAGTGGTCCCAAACCGTGACGTTTGTATTCAGGATATAAATTTCTTGCGAATTCTAAGGTATCAATCACAGGCTGTGTGATTTTGGGCAAGTCATGGCGTTCATAATTGGCGTTCATAAAGCCCACGTCAAAACTGGCGTTGTGGGCAACCAAGATACTATCTTTGCAAAAGTCCTGAAAAGCTTTTAGGACGGTAACCAATGGCTTGGCGCCCTGCAAATGCTTATCGGTAATCCCTGTCAATTCGGTGGTAAAGGCAGAAAGAGGATGTCCAGGATCAATGAATTCATCAAACTGCTCTACAATATTTCCTTTAAACATTTTGGAAGCCGCAATCTGAATCAGGTCATTATTCATAGCAGATAGACCTGTGGTTTCCACGTCAAAGACCACATAGGTAGCTTCGTGCAAATCCATATCAACAGGATCATAAGAAATAGGCACCTTGTCCTCAACAATATTGGCTTCTAGACCAAAAATAGCCTTAATTCCAGCTTTGCGAGCCCTATGGTAGCCATGAGGAAAACTTTGCACATTAGCATGGTCGGTAATAGCAACCGCCTTGTGTCCCCACTTGGCTGCCGTATCAATCAAGCTTTCTACTGTCGGTAAGGCATCCATGGTAGACATATTGGTGTGGGCATGGAATTCGACCCGCTTTTGCCCTTCTGGCATCAGGTCTTTGCGCTCATGATGTACAATTTCTTTGACCTGCTGGACATTCATGGTGAGACTCTTCGTAAAAGGATTGGTCTCAATATTACCTTGTACCCGTAACCAAGCTCCCTTAGCAATCATGTCAAATTTACGGAGATCCTCATCGTCTTTAGCCCATTTTTGGAGAGCAAACGAGGAGGTATAGTCTGTCATTTTAAAGTTAATGATATGACGACCTGTCCTAGTGGTCTTGCGCTCCACATCAAAAACCATCCCCTCAAAGACAATTCGGTTTTCTTCGGTCTCAATCTCTATCATTGGTGTGATGGCTGCTTTTTCAAACCCTGCCTGACGCTGCGCCACGCGCTCTTTATAATCAAATTTAGGAGCAGGTGCTGCCTCCTCAGCCGGTGGCATCATGGCCTCAAGGGACTTTTGGGCTTCCAAATTATCCTGCACAGCCTTTTCCACAAGAGCCTGACGACTGGAAACAAAATCCTTGGTCAAATGCTCAGTCATCTCCTGATCTGACACCATATCAATGGTCAAGGTGCCAAAGCCAAAGGCTTCAAATTGTTTGACCAAATTAGGCAGATGATTTTTTCTAAAATGGTCATTATTAACAAAACGCGGCGCTGCAATAATGAGTTTGTCATTCTCATAAGTCACTTTGAGCTTTGAAAAAGAGGATTTAAAACTAGCTCCATTACAAGGTGCATGTTCAAAAGCTTCTTGGTAATAAGCTTGAAGCACATCATCTGAATAATCCACCTGAGCAGCCTGAATATCAAAGGTTACCTTAATGTCAGCCGCCTCAAAGGTTCGTATCAAACGATCATGCAATTCACGATAGGTCGCAATCGGTAAAATCTCCGCGAAAGCAAAATGAAATTCCCACAAGCGTGATACCGAATGCACCTTCACCTCGATAATATCAGCAGACGAAAAAGCACTTGAACGTCTCATGTCAAGCGGCATTTCTATCTGTTCCATCAATTTAACGAATAAGTCTGACATAGTTTACTCCCGATTTTCTTAGGCTCTATTTTATCACAATTAAAGATTATTTTCGAGTTTTAAAGGAGAAAGAAAAGGAAGGAAACTTGGTCTCCTCCCCTGTCCTCTCTGTTAACCTAATCAAGAAAATAGCGGAGTTGTGGCCACTTCTCTTTCCAGTTTTTCGCTACTAAACGCTTTTGATAAAGCAAAAGCCGCTCCTTATCTGATAGAAAATGAGGGGTCGGGTGGCATTCAAAAGCTAGGACATCAGCTAATCCATAAGGGGCAAACAATTCCAGCTGGTCATCAATCCGCCTAAGAGCAATAGCTGTGCATCGCTCAGGGTACTTTGAAATGGCATCACACGTTGATAAGTACGGTTCGGTATTAGGACAATGGCTGTGCATATAAGCTTGATTTCGAACTTCCCAACGATAATTTGGAAATTCTTTATTAAGGAAATCTTCGACAACCTGATTCGCTTCGTAAGGCAAACTAAGGTCAAAAAACACCACATCAATATCAGTATCTGCATCAAAACCAATACCATAGGCCAACTGGTTCCAGATGAAATTCCGAATAGTTCCTGCTGCTAACCAGGCATCCGTCAAAGGCAGACTTGTAATAATGGTTAAAATGGTCATCATATCCTTGTCTGCCGCTATTAATTCTTTGAAACGATTATCTGTCATAGGTGTAGTATATCAAAAAGAGGCTACTCTAAACAGGCAACCTCTTCATTTTTTACTGTTCTTTTGTCAAAATTTCAAGGGTTTCAATAAGGTTATCAGCAGTGACTTCGATGCTGTCTCCAGTTGCCTTGATTTTAATTTCCACGATACCATCAGCGGCTTTTTTACCAACAGTGACACGAATTGGCAAGCCAATCAAATCACTATCAGAGAATTTTGAACCAACACGTTCGTTACGGTCATCTGTCAAGACCTCATAGCCTTTAGCCATCAAGTCTGCTTCTAATGTCGCCGTTAGGTCTTGTGCTGCTTGGTCTTTGACGTTAACCGTAATCAAATGCACGTCAAACGGTGCCAATTCTTTAGGGAAGTTAATGCCCCAAGCATAACGGTAATCGCCTTTTGGTGTCTTGTTCACAAAGAGACGGGCATGCTGTTCAATGACAGCAGACAGGATACGGCTAACACCGATACCATAGCATCCCATGACAATTGGAACGGCTCTGCCATTCTCATCAAGAATTGTTGCTCCCATGCTATCTGAGTAGCGAGTGCCCAACTTGAAAATATGACCCACTTCGATACCGCGCGCAAACTGGAGAATACCATGACCATCCGGAGACATTTCTCCTTCTTTGACTTCACGAATATCAACATATTCAGCTTGGAAATCACGTCCTGGATTAACCCCTGTCAAATGGAAACCATCCTTGTTGGCTCCTGCAACGGCATTAGCAAGGTCTTGCACTTTGCGGTCAGCCACGATGCGGCTACCCTCTGTCAAGTTGACAGGTCCAAGTGAGCCAAAACCTGCGCCAAAGAAGGCACGTGCGTCATCTTCGCTAGCTGGCTCTAAGAAGTCTGCTCCAAGGTAATTTTTCAGTTTAACATCGTTAACTTGGTCATTACCCACTAACAAAGCAACAACAGGCTCATTGTCGGCCATGAAGAGCAAGGTTTTGATCGTTTGCGTTTCATCTACTGAAAGGAAGTCAGCCACCTCATCAATGGTCTTACAATTTGGTGTTTCCACTTCTGTCAAAGCATCCTCAGCAGCGACTTTTGATGACGGTTTGTATTCATTAGTTGCCATCTCGAGGTTGGCAGCGTAGCTTGATTCACTAGAGTAAGCGATAGTATCCTCACCAGAAATCATCCAAGCTGTCAATTCTGCTTTAATCTCTTCTAGAACCTCTTCTGGAATATCTGCGAGGCTTGGGATAGATTTGTCCAAGACCACCCAACGGTCAAGGTCTGTACGTTCTGGTGTAATAGCCATGAATTCTTGAGAATCCTTACCACCCATAGCACCACCATCTCCAATAATCCCTTTGAAGTCTAGACCTGCTCTGGTAAAAATAGCTTCATAAGCTTGACGATAGTCTTCATAAGTCACATCCAAGTCGTCGTAATTTGGATGGAAACTATAGCCGTCTTTCATGATGAATTCACGGGTACGAAGCAAGCCATTACGAGGGCGTTTTTCGTCACGATATTTGGCTTGGATTTGGTAAAGGTTTAGTGGTAATTGCTTGTAAGATTTAACCGCGTCACGCACCAAGGTTGTAAAGGTTTCTTCATGAGTTGGACCCAAGATAAAGTCTGATTTGTCACGGTTTTTAAGCTTGTAAAGGTCGTCGCCGTAGGTCTCATAACGACCGGACTCACGCCAAAGGTCAGCTGTCAAAAGGGCTGGTGCTAACATCTCTACGGCACCAATTTTTTCAAACTCTTCGCGCATGATGGTCTTGAATTTCTCAATGGTACGGTTTGCCAATGGCAAATAAGCATAGATACCAGCGGAAACTTGGCGCACATAACCTGCACGCACCATAAGCGCGTGGCTAATTACTTGGGCGTCACTTGGCATTTCGCGCAAGGTTGGGATAAGCATTTTACTTTGTTTCATAAATTAGTACGTTTTGATACAAGGCCAGAGGCAACTGCTATTCCCAAAAGTTTGGGATTGCCTGCCAATCGGGCTATTCAATAGAAAATTGAATGTGTATTCCTTTCATTCTGTGGTAAGTCATTAAGCCGTATTTTCGGTCGGCTTTGAGTTTTCTTGTAACAGGTTACCTTTATTGAAGCGAGTCTCTTTAGAAGAAAGCTCGCATAATATCATTCCACGTCACGGCAATCATCAGTACAACCATGATGGCAACCCCAACAAGAGTGATATAGGTTTCTGTTTCTTGTTTCAAAGGTTTACGACGAATGGCTTCAATAATATTCATCAAGATTTTCCCACCGTCAAGGGCAGGGATTGGAATTAAGTTGAAAATTCCCAAGTTGATAGAGAGCATTGCCATAAGAGATAAGACAGAATCTAAGCCATTTTGGGCAGCCTGATTAGACATTTGGTACATGGCAACTGGACCACCTAGCTTATTTAAACTAAAGGCAGTGATCAGACCTTTCAAGGCGTTCAAAATAGCAAAAGCACCATTCCAAGCCAGTTCTAAACCGCCTAAAAGCTTATCAACAAAACCTGTTTTCAACCTTGCCTTCACACCTAGAGCATATTGATTGCCCTGTTTTTGAGGCTTAACAGCGACGGTTTTTAGGGTTTGACCTGATTTGTAAGTCACCTTAACCGTTTCTGAAGCACCTAGGTTGCGAGTAGACGCTTGGACCGCTTCGGTCAAATCTGCCCAATCCTTGACCTTATGACCATTGATAGTGACAATCCGGTCATTGTCGCGGATACCAGCTTTAGCAGCGGCACCATTTTCTTGCACACGGACCTGATTGCTACTAAAATCTGGCATACCACCTTGTAAAAAAACAAGGAGGATAAAAACCACAATCCCTAGAATAAAGTTATTCATAGGGCCAGCAAAGTTGGTGATTAAGCGGCCACCAATGCTAGCATTTTGGTATTGCACATCAAGCGGAGCGATTCGAATCTCAGTACCATCTTCTTCAACAATGGTCGCATTATGGTCAACAGCATAAGTCTTGGTCTCATCCAAAACCAAACCGGTGATACTAAGGTCATCTTCCAAATCATAGGAAGTGACATTCATGGGCAGGCTAGTGGGATCAATCTTACTTTGAGACAAGTTGATGCGCTTGACCAACCCTTGTTCATTTAGCGTCAAGCTAGCTGGTGTCCCAGTCTTGATTTCTGTCTTGTCATCTCCCCAACCAGCCATACGCACGTAACCACCCAAAGGCAAAATTCTCAAGGTGTAGAGAGTTCCTTCTTGGTCAACATGCGAAAAGATTTTGGGGCCCATACCAATGGCAAATTCTCTGACAAGAATCCCAGATTTTTTGGCAAAATAGAAATGCCCAAATTCATGGACAATGACTAAAATCCCAAAAATAATAATAAAGGTTATTATTCCTAACATAGAGTTCCTTTCAGTCTATTATTTCTATTGAGTCCTTGCTGTTCTCAGGCATTGCGTAAGTCACCCTTAAACGTGCAAAAACACTGTTGGCTATTGCTTAAAACAGTCCAAATAGATGCATGATGGGAAAAACAAAAATCATGGAGTCAAAGCGGTCCAAAATACCACCATGCCCCGGAATCAGTTTACCAGAATCCTTCACACCAAAATGTCGTTTAATGGCACTTTCAACCAAATCTCCAAATTGGGCAAAAATCGAAAAGAGCGCCACTAAAACCAACATGACCAAAAAGCGATGAGGCGCATAAACAGCACGATCAACTAGCATAAACACAAAGGAAACAAGGACTGCGCAGGCAATTCCGCCTAAACTCCCCTCAATTGTTTTATTGGGCGACACACTAGGCAATAGTTTGCGTTTACCAAACTGGCGACCAATCATATAGGCACCAATATCTGTTGCCCAAACGATAAATAAGGCTAACAAGACTTTATCAATTCCCGACATGCGTGCATTGACTAAATTTTGAAAACCAATTCCAACATAGAGACTGGCTGCAATAGGGAAGGAGGCATCTTCAAAAGAGTAAGCTCTATTATTTAAGACTGTTCCTGCTAAAAGGAAAAAGACTAAGAGCCCATACCCTGCAAAACTAGCGTCAATCGGCAAAAAGGTGAGGTAATGATCCATTGGAATCGTCAAGACAAAGGCTGCCAACATGGCAAATACCCCTTCAAACGAAAAGACTTCAAGCCTTCTCATCTTCAATAATTCTGACACGCCAATCATGGCTAAAATCCCCACAAATAATTGGAAGGGTAAACTTCCTATAATGAGAAAAGGTAGAAAAATAGCCGCTGCTACTCCTCCCCAGATAACACGTTCTTTCATAACTATCTCCTTTTAGACCTTGCCAAAACGACGTTGGCGGCGGTTATAATCCGCAATGGCCTTTAGTAGCTCTGTCTTTTTAAAATCAGGCCACAAGACTGGTGTGAAATAAAATTCACTGTAAGCTGACTGCCAAGGCAAGAAATTGCTCAAGCGCAACTCCCCACTGGTGCGAATAATCAAATCAGGATCACGGTAAAGATATGGCAAATGATCCGTCATCAGGTAATTAGCAATCAAATCTTCTGTAATGCCACCAGGATTTAACTTGGCGTCCAAGACGTCTTGGGCAATCAAACGAACAGCACTGGTAATTTCTGCACGACCACCATAATTGAGGGCAAAATTCAAAATCAAGCCAGTATTACGCTTTGTTTTATCAATGGCAGCATTTAGCGCTGTCAAGGTGTCTGCAGGCAGGCGATGAGTTTCTCCAATCATTTGCACCTTAACATTATTTTTATGTAAGGTTGGCACGTATTTGTCAAAAAACTCTACTGGTAAATTCATAATAAAAGAGACTTCGTCCTGAGGACGAGACCAGTTTTCTGTCGAGAAGGCATAGACCGTCAAGACCTTGACACCTAAGTCTGAGGCGGCAATGGTCACGTCCTGCAAGGCATCCATTCCCGCTTTATGACCAAAGACTCTAGGCTTTAACCGTTTTTTTGCCCAGCGCCCATTGCCATCCATAATAATTCCAATGTGTTTTGGGATTTTATCCAAAACAACTTTTTTTGATTTCGCTTTTAATCCAAACATGTTTTTTCCTTATTGATAAGCATACTTATCTCATATTCTATCATATTTCGCCCCGTTTGGCTCGCTTTTTATTACTAGGTGTCATCTGCCTGTCAAGCATCTGACCAATAACTGACATTTTTTGATGCCTTTGTCAAAAAAGATGATAACGGTAGCTATCCTATTTCCTCAAAAAAGCGGTGCAAAAGAAAAAGCTTGGAAATTTCCCTCCAAACTTTTAGTCTCTTTAGTTGCTTTCAATAGCACTTTCAGTGTCATCTGTCGCTTCAACTGCAGGCTCATCAACCACTACTACCTCATCTGCCTCAACAGGTGTAAGATCGGTAGTTGCTTTGGTGACAATACGTTTGATAGCAGACAATTCAAAGGTTAGGAAAACCCCATCCACATCTAAAACGATTTTTTTAGCCGCTGAATCAACTTCGTCAACAATAGCAAACATGCCACCGATTGTGACTACTTCATCACCTTTTTCAATCGCGTTCAATTGATTTTGGCGCTCTTGTGCTTGTTTCTTTTGTTGGCGTTGCATAAACCAAATCAAGGCAAGCATCACCACAAACATTAAAATTGTTGGAAATCCCATAATGTCTCCTTTTTATTCTATAAAAGTCATGTCTTACTATAACAAAAATAGAAGCGTATAGCAAGGCAAGACCTTATTTTCTGACAGAGAAAGTCAGGTCATAACCCTACTCTTTCGTCGTCAAAAAAGTCAGGATCTCACTTTCTGTCAAACTGGAATCACAAATGGCTCTCACTTGACCACTGTGAATCACCAACAAGGCTGGGACAGTCGCTAAGTGATACTCTTGACGAAAGGCTTGAAGGGCTTCGGCATCAATGGGATTTTCACTATTAACAAAGAACACCTTCTTCTGATGATCCTCAGCAACTTGAGCCAGTTTTGGAGCAAAAAGGCGGCAAAAAGGACAGGTTGAACGCCCTAAAAACACAATCATATCTTTGCCATTCTCGATGGCTTGTTTTACCTCACCGATTTCCACCGTTGTAAACTGAGCTATGGTTTCTTCAAAAGTCATTGCTAATCTCCTTTGTCTTGGTCTTGTCCCTTATCATACACCAAAGCAGTGGCTTTCTCAACTCATTACGCCTTGAAAGGGTTACCATTTTCTTTTATAATAAAATTAAGGTAATACGACTCTCTTTGCGCCCTCACAGAAAGGAACTTAGCCAAATGTTAGCACAGTTTAGACCCCTTATCAATCGCTATGCCAAACCCTATCTTGTCTTAGTTTGCCTGCTATGGCTGGCCATGTTTTTTGTTAGATGGGATACAATGGTTTTGGGTTATAACCTTTACTTTTTAGTGATGCAAAAAGGGTTTCTCATCCTCGGTATCCTGACTATTTTGATGGGAGCCATCAGCAAGCGTTGGGGGCTCATCTTATTTGGCTTACTCTTTTGTGGTGCGTTTTGGATCAATCTTTTTATTGTCTTTGGCATCTTGCCCGTATTTGGCAATTAATATCATTAGGCTAGAGCTAGATCAACTCCTCTCATAGGAAAGTTGACCCAGCTCTTTTTTGACGCTCAAAAAATCATCACAGCACAGCCATTTTATTAAAATGCTCAAAAAAACAGAACCTGATATCTATCAGATTCTGTTAGCGACGATGGTTAGTCTTTTTGACGCTTAGTAAAGAGCCCAAAAACTGCTACTAGCATCGTCATCCCAGTTACCAATAACCCTTTTGAAGTCATTTCGCCTGTTTGAGGAAGGCTAGCTTGTTGAGGTTTCTGGTCTAGTGTCATCAAAGGACTTGCCTTAGAAACAGCCGTTGACACTGGCCTTACTGTCTGTTCAGACGTTGCTTGCTGCGTTTGGCTTGGTGCCTCCACTGGGCCTGCTGCCACTTTCAAGACAATAGCAGTCAAGCCATCGATAGTCAAGCCATCTTTGGTAAACTGAATGCCTTTAGGGTTAGCAATCGCGCTAGTTCCAGCCTGCTGTGCATCCACAAGCACCTGTGCTCCTAGCAAATGGCGGTACCTGTCTGGTAAGACCACGGTGCGCGCTTTACTGTCCGCATTGACAAAAACAGCGTAGCGATCCCCATTGGAAGCAATGGTTTGGTAACCAATAATCAAGTCATCTTTTTGAATATCTCCTTGACCAGCTTGGGTAATTAAGGTCACATCACGGTTGACATCTGCCATACTTGCTTTTCTGAAAGCATCGCTTGAGCGACGAAGGGCAATTAAGCCCTTGGTGTAAGCCTGTGTTTGGTAGCTGATTGGATTCGCTTGACCATCTGTAGCCTTTGCCCAGTCAAAATGATTGACCGCATCAGACGAATCATAAGAATCGTGGATGAAATAAGGGTATTCTGCTACGGCATCAATCAGGGTCGCCTTATTTGGCACCTTGTCATCAGCAACCTTTGTTTTGTAGTCAGGATTTAAAAGGTGTTTGGTCCGTCCATATTCCTGACCAGAATGGATAAAGGCAGTCCCTTGAGCGGTTAAAATCAAGGTGTTTCCTAAACGTATACGCTTGTGAATCTCTTCTTCGGCAACTTTAGGATCCTTATTAATAGATTTGGCAATAACATCATGTAAGGTCAGATTGTCATGGGCTGCAATATACTGAACCAAATCTCCTGGGGCATCCGCTTCAAAATTACCAGGTTGTGCTTTGATTGTTTTGAATAAACCTTCTAGATTTTTTGCGCCACCGGTAATAAAGGCCGCTGTGCCTTCATTAGGAAAACCTGATTTGAGGGTGTTTCGAATATCATCTGAGAAGACCCCAACCGTATTAGTTGCCTTCATCCAGTCTTGGTCGGCTGCTGTTTCTTTTTTCCCTTCATCACCTTGGTAGGTACGCCAGCCTTCACCAATCATAATGGCATTAGGGTTAATGGCCTTAGCTGCTTTGAAAGCTTGCTCAATGGCTGCCGCATCATGGTCACCCATCATGTCAAAACGGAACCCATCTACCTTGAATTCACGGGTTAAATAAGTGATCGAATCCACCAAGATACGACGGCTCATGGCATGTGTCGTTCCTAGACGACCTCCACCAAAGCTTTCTCTTGCTGTACCATCAGCATTCATAAAGTGATAATAGTGAGGTTCCAAATCTTCAAATAGATAAGTTCTAGCGGTGTGGTTATAAACCACATCTAAAATAATCCCCATGCCACGTTTATGAATCTCATTGACAAGGTTTTTAAGCTCTGCGATACGTAAAGCAGGGTCGTTAGGATTTGCCGAATACATGCCAGAAAGGGCAAAGTAGTGTTGTGGGTCATAACCCCAGTTGTAATTATTATCTGAAGACGTATAAGCTGTTGAGCGGCTCTTGTCCAGCTCATTGACATAAAAATAACTCAAAACTGGCAACAGCTGAACGTGGGTAACTCCTAACTCTTTGAGGTAATCCAGTTTCTCTACAAAAGCAGCAAATGTGCCAAACTCATTCCTTAATTTACCATCGAGGCTTGGGTCTGAGGTGAAATCTCGCACGTGAGCTTCGTAGATAATGGCATCTTCGCGTTTGGTAAAATGATCAATCTTAGCAAAATCAAGGTCATTCGGGCCAGCGAGACTTGGGTTGACAAAGGCAGCCTTAGCGGTTTTAATCTGGTCAGTGGCGGTCGCATTATTCCACGCGGCTAGAGATTTGGCGTAAGGATCCAAAACCATGACTTTTTCCTGACCGCGCGTGATTTCATAGAGGTAATAGTAGCCTGTGTAATCACTAATGTCCTTGATACTGTCAGAAGTCAGATGGGCTCTCCAAACACCCTTGTCTGACTTGGTCAAATCAGCTTGACCAACCACTCTTGTCTGGTCTTGTTTATCGTAAACGACAACCTTAACACTGTCAGCACTTGGAGACCATAAAGCTAAGTTAACTGAACCATCTTCAGCTAGACTAGCCCCAAGTTCGCCATCGTAAGCATAGAGGTTATCTTTTAGTTGCCAAGATTGGCGAGCGACTTGGCTAACCTCTCCAAAGGTCACCGTATAGTCTGCACCAGCTACGTTAAAGTCCCCTTTGAGAATCACCACAGGATTGTCCTTGTCAAAAGTAAGATCATCAATGGTAACTGCTTTACCGTCTTTATCAGTCACTTTGGTGGCTTTTAGAACATCTGCCTGATCCAGTCCTTCTAGGGTGGTAAAAGTTGCTCTTAGCTCCCTCAATTCAGTTTGCTCAGCTCCTTTGAGACTAACCTGATCAATATAATAAGAGTTGTTGTAAACCTTAGGATCCGTGTCTTTAACAAAAATCTGAGTGTGATTGTTTAGGTCTTTGAAAAGGTAGTCCTTAGGTTGAACTTTGATGGCATCGCCGGACTTGTTCTTATCTAAGATTAGGAAACCAATCTCCTTGGCACCTTCTTTTAGAGGCACATCCACATAAGCACCATAAGGCCCTTTATTGACCAAATCAAGTCCATTTGGCCAATCAGTTGATGGGTTTTGCACTTCTTTAAATAACCAAACAGCTAGATGATCGTAGTTGCCAGCTTCATTGTGGTAATTAATCCGGATGTAGCCTTTTTGAAGCGGCTCATAGGTATGAATCTTGTAGGTTTCATCTGCCCAAGCTTCATTCATTTCTGGCGTTAACAACTGGAAGTGCTGGTCTTTTGAAAGGTTTTCCCCACCCTTGTTGTTGATAAGGTAAGAGATTTGCTTCCGTTGTTTCTCTGCTAATTTGACATCAAGGTAATAGCCATAATCATCTTTTTTAGCGGTTGCTAGCGGAATGGCACCATTTGGCCAATCTTTTGAAGGCTGGTCCACATCATCCCATACCCAAAGGCCCAAACTATCAAGTGACTGGTCTTTTGGCAATGCTTTTAAATGCAGCCGCAAATGATCATCCGCAATCGCTGGAGCTGTTGCTGCCGCATCCGTCACAAGCGGCTTAGCTGGCTCGCCGGTTTGGTCAGTTTGGGAAGCACCTGATTGATTAGTTGACAGATGAGGTTCGGTCGGTTGACTTGAATCACCGACCGCTTCCGTCCTTTTCTCAGAACTTTCTGGAGTTAGGCCAACGCTTGCATTGACCGCTTCACTAACAACTGAATCAGCTTGTTCTGTTGCCTGCTTCTCAGGCTCTACCTGAGTCAGCATGACCCCAGTTTCTGGGCTACTTTCTTGTGCCAGAACTTGTGGACTGTAAAGTAAGATACTAGCCGCAGTTGTTACGGATACAACACCTATGCTCAACTTTTTGATGGCATATTTGTACTGTTTAGACCCTTGTGTGACTCTCTTTGTCATAAGACCTCCCTATTGGTAAAAGATTCTAACAAGCTTATCTTAACACATTATGCAAACGCTTGCAATATCAAATAAAAGCTTTTCTTGCTAGCGAGTAAACAGATATTTGCTTTCTAAAAATACCTTAGAAGACCCAAAAAGCCAACCGGAATTCCTCCAGTTGGCTGTTAATGTCACAACAATAGGTTAGACTGACAGCTTCACACAAAAAGCTCCCTAAAACGTATTGAAGCAATCAGAGATTTGCTCGAATAAACTTAAGTATAAATAAAAGAAGACTAAATTTGTTAACAAAAGCAGCTAGCTTATCATTAGCAAAATTCTTATGGAATCCTTCAACTATAGGCAGTCTTCTCTTCAAATGACTGCTCCCTCTATTTATAACTGATAATCTGAAATCTTTTTTAAAAAACTTCGCTTCTCTTCTAGAAATCATTTAAAATCATAGCGTGAGCAGAGTCTATGTTAAACTCGGATAAAGAAATAGATGTTTTTTGACCCGATTGGCTATCATATACAATCAAATAATCAGAAAAAAGGAAATAATATGACCTGTCATTTTTAACAAAAAATGGAGGAGAATAGTCCTTTCCTTTAGGCATTTCGTGACGAATGGTTTGTTCATCATGGGTGGATAAATTGTGAGTCGTCCACGGGAAGTTTGTGTTGTAAAACCCATCATTTTCTATCACCAGCTGATTAGTGCTCTCCTGATAATCAATCGATTTAGGATACTTTACCGATGAGGTGAGATAGTCTTTTTCTCTTGACTCCAAATCAAAAACCATGATCCGATTTCCTGACTTAGGTTCGCCATTAGGTAAACGGCCAGCAAATGTTTCTGGAAGGTAAAGTTTGTGGCCCACATTAACCATTCTTAGATAAGCAGAGGTATCTTCTAAATCTATTGTTTCAATAAGATTAAACGTTTTATCCATCTTCCAAAGACTGGTCCCCGGTTTCTGCGTGTTTTTATTAACATAACTCACCAATAAGTAAAGATAATCATCGATGATTAAAAATTGGTTACTGGCATTTAAAGACTCCTGGTTAGGTATTTTTTTATGCAGGACCTTGTTCAGATGGTTATCAAACTTATAAAAATCTATTCTATCAGTAAAGACTGCAGTTGTATAAAAATACTGGTTATCCGCTATAGAGGCATAAACATCATTTCCAGGAGCAGGCCTAATAACTTCTGTTAATGTTTTTTTATCTATCTTTTCGAGATAAACATTTAAACCAGTTCCTTCTAGCGTTTTTGTCACATATTGATTGCCCAAAGCTTTAAAACTTTCCTTATCAAACATTTTAGTTTCTGTTCTCTTAATGGTCTCAACAGGCTTTAAGCTATTACCTGAAATCATGAAGGTTGTAATCTGATTCTGGTCAAAAATAGCCAATTGATACGGCTTGCTTGCCTTTCTCTGATGACATGACGTTAACGTCAAAAGAGCTACTGCTACTACTAAAATCTGACATAAGCTATTTATTTTTTTCATTTTTATTTCTCTTTTCTTGAAACCCATAAGTTTTCATAGGAAGTCGGGCGTACTCCTACTCTCCTATTCTCCTATTTCACTAACTCCCTCTACGATACAAATAGCATTGTTCTAGTCATTTAAGAAAAGGATGGCACAACCAGTTTTTGAAAACGATTTCTAACCAAATATTAACATGCCCATCCTTTAAAAGCAATAACATTAGCGATACACTTGTCTTTTATAACCTATTTCTTATTGGTAATGACGATTATCCTGATATCCTTGTCTGTCAAAACTGCTCTATCTTTTTACTTAAATCTAAAAGGACTGAGACCTGTATAGTACAGAACTCAGTCCTTCCTCTCATATCGTCCCTAACTTTTGACAGCCAAGTCACATTAAGAATGGTTAATTGTTAGCATTTCACACAAAAAGCATCCCAAGGTTGTAGGTGCTTGGTTTCTAACACTTTATCCACATCTGTATTGGTGATGATTACTTCTGCACCTGTTAAATCTTTGGCAAAGACTTGCTCTTGGTCAGACACATTGACAACAATCACATACGTCTCTTCTCCAAATTGTCGTTGGTAGGCAAACACTTTGTCAGCTGTTGGCAAGAGGTGATAATCCGCTTCAACTAGCCAGTCTTGCTCCTTACGCAAGGCGATTAGTTGTTGGTAGGTGTAAAAAATGGAATCCTGGTTAGCAAGGGCATCAGCCACATTAATCTCCTGATAATTAGGATTGACCGGCAACCAAGTTTCTTGGGCTTCAGAAAAGCCAGCATGTGTGTCCTTAGACCACTGCATTGGCGTTCTGGCGTTGTCTCGTCCCACCTTGCGAATACTACTCATCACACGCGCAGCTGATACCCCATTCTCCATAGCTTCCTTAGCATAGTTGAGTGATTCAATATCATCAACCTCAGTTAAGCCTTTAAAAGGATAGTTGGTCATGCCAATCTCTTCCCCTTGGTAAATGTAAGGAGTGCCTCGCATCAAATGAAGCAAAATAGCCAAAGCTTTGGCAGACTTTTCACGATAGGTACTGTCATTGCCCCAAATAGACAAAACCCGTGGCAAGTCATGGTTATTCCAAAAAAGTGAATTCCAGCCTTCTCCCAACTTCAATTCTGTCTGCCACTTGCTGAAAATGGTTTTAAGGGCAGGAACATCCAGTTCTTCCGCATAATCCCACTTAGGAGCGTTTGGTTTGTGTTGCAAGCCCACATGCTCAAATTGGAAGACCATGGATAACTCTTTGTTCTCAGGGCGAGAATACTGGCGAGCAATTTCAGGCGTTGCCCCCCAAGTCTCACCGACAGTCATCACGTCATGATTTCCAAAGGTTGCTTGATTCATTTCCTTGAGGTAATCGTGTAAGCGCGGCCCGTTACCCGTGATTTCCGAATCTGGAATCTTGCCAATCAGGTCAATCACATCCATTCGGAAACCACCGATGCCCTTGGCAATCCAGAAATTCATCATGTCGTAAATTTTTTGGCGCAGCTGAGCATTTTCCCAGTTCAAATCAGGCTGTTTCTTGCTAAACAAATGCAAGTAATATTGTCCTGATGCCTCATCCAATTCCCAAGCAGATCCTGAAAAAATAGACATGAGGTTGTTTGGCTCATCACGCCAAATATAGTAATCACGCTCAGGACTATTGGGATTTTCTCTAGCTTCAACAAACCAGGCATGCTCGTCAGAGGTGTGGTTGACCACCAAGTCCATGATAATCTTAATGCCGCGCTCATTAGCTGCTGCTAAGAGGTCATCCATGTCGTCCATGTTCCCAAAAACTTCTGCAATGGCTTCATAGTCAGAGATGTCGTAGCCATTGTCATCCATGGGTGATTGGTAAACTGGTGATAACCAAATGGCTGTAATGCCAAGTTTTTGCAGGTAATCCAACTGACTGGTAATACCTTTCAAATCGCCAATCCCATTGCCACTAGTGTCTTTAAACGATCTTGGGTAAATTTGATAAATTGTTGCCTTATGCCACCATTGTTTTTGCATTGTCATTCTCTTTTCTAATCAGTAAGAACACAAAATCCTCAAAAGACCTTTGAGGATTTTGCTATATTCTAGGAGGTCTATTTAACGAATAGCTTGTTCTGTATCAAGGTCAAAGAAATGACCTTTTGCCACATTGAAGGTCAAGCTAACTTGCTCACCTGGGCTATGGAAATCACGCGCATCTACACGAGAAGCAAACTCTGTTTGGCCAAGTTTCACATAAAGCATGGTTTCAGAACCAAGCAACTCAGATACCAAGACTTCTGCAGTCACATTTGCATTTGGATAAGTGTCATGCACGATTTGGTTGCTTGAAATGTCTTCTGGACGAATACCAAAAGTGACTTTTTTACCTTTATAACCAGCCGCTTCAAGCATTTTTGCTTGTCCCTCTGGAATAGCAATGTCAAGGCCATCTTCGCTCACGATGCGGCCATCTTTAACCTCCACTTCAAAGAAGTTCATGGCAGGGCTTCCGATAAAGCCAGCAACGAATTTATTAGCTGGAAGGTTGTACAATTCTTGTGGTGAACCCACTTGTTCAATTTTACCGATGGTTCCGTTTCCTTGAGGGTTTTTAGTAGCACTCATGATAACGATACGGTCTGCCAAAGTCATGGCTTCAGTTTGGTCATGGGTAACGTAAATAGTTGTTGAGCCGATACGACGGTGAATTTTAGCAATTTCAGCACGCATGGACACACGAAGCTTCGCATCCAAGTTTGACAAAGGCTCGTCCATCAAGAACACTTTAGCATCACGGACAATAGCACGTCCCATGGCAACACGTTGGCGTTGTCCTCCAGAAAGGTCAGCAGGTTTACGTTCCAAGAATTCGGTCAAACCAAGAATTTCCGCAGCTTCTTTCACACGACGGTCAATGTCATCTTTTTTATATTTACGTAGTTTAAGGCCAAAAGCCATGTTATCATACACGGTCATGTGTGGGTAAAGGGCGTAGTTTTGGAATACCATGGCAATATCACGGTCTTTAGGAGACTTGTCATTCACTACTTCGCCATCAATTTTCAATTCCCCTTCAGAAATATCTTCAAGACCAGCGATCATACGAAGCGTTGTTGATTTACCACATCCTGACGGCCCAACAAAGACGATAAATTCTTTGTCTTTAATGTCCAAGTCAAAGTCCTCAACGGCATAATGCGTTGTGTTTGGATATTTTTTATAGATGTGATTTAGATTTAATTCAACCATGTGTAACTCCTATTGGGCCAGCAAGATTTCTAGCTGACTGCAAGGCTAGAAACCGCTGACATCTTTTATTTGATGCATTTATTATAACAAAGATAGCGTTTTCAAAATACAGGCAAAGCATCCAAATTTCTTTGGGCACCTTGCACAATAGCAGGGCTAGTCCAGTCGTGAGGAATAATAAAACAAGAAACTCATGTTGAAACACAGGCCATTCACAGGAAATAAAACAAGCTTCACTGTCTATTGTTCTCCTTATCAGCTTCAGTCAAGGCATCAAAAAAGGAAGCCAGGTGCCTTCCCAGGTTGTAGACAAAGTACCTCTAAGAAAAGTTGTGTACAATGTCATCACAAAATAGTATCACTTTTTTTGTATTAGTCATAGGCGAGCCCAAATTCGATATTTTACACCGTCCCAAAAACGCCAGAAACATGACGTTTCTGATGTTCGGATATTTTGAGACCTAGGCTCAACATCTAGGTATGAAATCCCATAGGGAGTTGCCGCCGTCCGTGCTACCTAAGTCAAGTATCATGAAAAATAATACTTTTGAAGAAAGCAGACTTTTTCTTCAGTTTGAGGAAGCCTATGGCCTCCCTAATATTTCAAGAGAAAAAGATAAGCAAAAGCCAAATCATCCAATTGCTTGAGGTGAAGACCCGATTGCTGAGCAAATTTATCAAGTTTGTACTGCAATGAATTGCGATGAATATAGAGGCGCTGAGCAGTCTGCACCAGATTCCCATGTTCTAACCACAGGGCTTGAACCACTTCTGCCATATCTTTTTGTTGGGTCAATACGTGATGAAACTGACGTGTTAAGGCTGGAAAAGTTTGGTGAGAGAGCAGAGACCAAAGCATCACTTCTGAAAACGTTAATAGCTTTCCTCCGGATTTTTGAGCCAAATAGGCCGTGAGCAGCTGATTTTCCTCCTCAAAACAATCTCTGAGGCTACTAGCTGCCAACTGATGCCAGACATTGCCCACAAATACTGTCAAAGCCAAACCAAAATCACTCTCAATGGTTGGCAGGAGGTCCCGAAGTAATTGCAAGAGGCCAGCTGAACTGTCTTGTCCACAAAGAAAAGCTGTCCGCGTCTGACTGATAGGCAGAATGGCTTCAACCTGCTCAATCATGCTTTGCAACAAATCAATCAAATCCGCTGACAAAGGCTGATGATGGTTTAAGTAAAGCAACTGACAATCTTTCAACATATCAGGTGGGTTCCCTTGACGGTCCACCAAGTAATGGTACCAAGGCGACAGCGAACGACTAGATATTTGGCGTTGATCTCGTCCCAAACCAAGTAAGAGCCGTTCTCTCTCTGATAAACTGGCCTTAGGGAAATGCACATAGTGGTCTCCCTCTTCAATGCTAATCCAATCAGGATCAGTCAAAGGAAGAGCACCTAGCTGCATGTCTGGAAAATGGTCTTTCAGCATCATCGTCCTCCTTTTAGCTAAATTATATTTCATTATAACATACCTAACATAATTTAAAAAAGCGATAGCCTCAAACAATAAAACTAAACATTCTTTTGAAATATCATTGAAAGTCATCAAAAAAGACATATCTTATTATAATTTTTTATTGTTTTAACGAAAATTAATTCATAAATTCCGTACCTTTCCCTTTGTTAAAAATATTTTTTTCTAATTTAAATCAATATTTTTTTCATTATTTTTTATTATAAATTAGTTTAAAGATTATAAAATTATAATTTTTTTATGTTTATTTAAAAACATTCTGGTTATCTCATTTGAAAAAAATATAGTATTTTTCTTTCTATACTATTATTTTTAATTTATGTAAATCTAATTGAAAATTTTTTTCTAACTAAATTCTTCTTGTAGGGCTATGTTTATTTTGCTAAGCTTAAGTCGCCGGCAAAAAAATCTCATTTTGGGATTATTTAATTAAAAGGAGTTTATAAAAATGGCAGCAAGAACAACTAGAATATTGACAATAAAAACTTATTTAATCTTAGGAACCATTATTATCGCAGGATTAGGCGGGATAAAAGGAACACCTAGAGTTTTGGCAAATAATTACGCCAAGCCTGTTTATAAAGTAGGAACTTACCAACCAACAGATGATACCGTCTTTAATTCAAAAGATTATCAAGACACCACTGGGCTATATCTTATGATTAATGTAAACGGAGTCGATAGTCGTCACAACACCCTTGTTTTACCTCAATATCAAGATATAAAACTCGACTATAATAAAACTTATACAAAGGATGAATTATTGAGGTTCGTTCAAAACGTCATTGATGCTTCAATGGAGAATTTTAAAGTTATTGATTTGCATGAAGTAAAGCTTGTTAGAACGGCTACTCAAGAAGAGATGAGTCCCAATACTTTTTCAACGCTAGCTGAAAACCAGTACAATGATGCTAATCAATCTTACCTACTTACCGGTAACGTACTTGTCGAACCTGTTAGTAAAAGAAACCTTAAAGAAGTGATTAAGACTGACAAGGCAGGCAAGCCAATTAAAGACTCTGATGCTGTTGCTATTACACAATATGTTAACTTCGTAAAAAAGGAAAAGGGGCGCTTAACCTCCGTTAGCTTCGATAACCATTTTAATAAAGAAGGTCTCACCGGTCTAAGATACTACGACAGCAAAGTATCATCTGATGAACTTTTTGAAGCAGCTAAACGTATCTTTGAAACAACTAAAGAAGCTAAAGAAGGATATAAGATACTTAAACGTATCAGCACTTCCGTTACACAAGATCCAAACATCCCTGATGGAACTAGCCATCGCCTCGTCTACCATATTGATCAAGATAGAGATTTTCATTATGTTGTGGACTCAAATCGGTTGGCACAGACTACTCCTTCAAACTATACTCCTGAAGATCCTACTACTTATGCTCCCCACCATGATCACATCAATGAAACTTACTTCATCTCAAAAGATGATACGGATGATTATGCCATTAACCCTACCCCAATTACCATTTACCAACAAAACAAACAACAGCAACTGATTCAAGAATATAACTTTAGAACATTTGAATATGACACAACGGAAGAAATCAGAAATTATCTTACTAAAGCGGATTTTGTCCAATCATTCTATGCTAAGGACGGCAAATATTATCAATTTACAGGTGAACTGATTCCTATTTCTAAAACAGAGTTTATCGCTAGGTACAACGAATCAAACAAATAAGACGTGCAACAAGCTTAATAGTACTTCTAATCTATTGGTACAGCACTGAGCTAACATATGGGTTCGAAAACATTTTATTAGTAACTGTCTCTCACTTAAGGGATATCAGTACCAGGACTTCCAGCAACTTGTTAGCCGTATAAATGTAAAAAATTATTCATAACAGCTATTCTTGTGCTGTATGCTAAAAAAGGTGACTTCTATTGTAGAATCACCTTTTTTTAAGTTAATAACGCGCTTCTAAAAGCAAACCCATCTCCAATCTCTAGCGATTTTTGGTATCTAGGATGATGGTAACTGGGCCATCGTTAATCAGACTGACCTGCATATCAGCTCCAAAAACGCCACGCTCTACAGGCACAAATTCTGCCAATTGTTCATTAAAGCGATCATAAAACTGGCTAGCCATATCAGGCTTTGCAGCTCCTGTAAAGGCAGGACGGTTCCCCTTTTTAGTATCGGCATAGAGGGTAAATTGCGAAATCGATAAGATACTACCTTTAATATCTTGGATAGACAAATTCATCTTGTCATCGGCATCTGAAAAAATACGCATGTCGACTATTTTTCGCACAGCGTAAGCCAAATCTTCTGTATCATCATCCGGTCCAACTCCTACTAACAGCAATAACCCTTGATTGATAGCGCCAGCAATTTTCCCATCAATAGAAACAGAAGCTTCTTTGACCCGTTGCATCACAATTTTCATCTTGTCTCCTTTGTTAACCGTTGGTCCGCTTCACACTGTAAACATCTGGAACTGCCTTGATTTTTTCCACCACTGTGGTCAGATGCGTCAGATTTGGAATGCCAAAGCTCACATGAATATTTGCAAACTTCATGTCCTTGGTTGGCTGGGCATTAACGGTGGAAATACTCTTGGTAGAATTAGACAAAATCTGGAGGACGTCATTGAGAAGGCCACTACGATTGAGCCCATAAATATCAATTTCAGCTTGGTAATCTTTGCTGGAGTTATCCAAATCCCATTCCACTTCGATGAGACGCTCTTGGTAGCCATCTTGACTCTTGATGTTATTACAATCCGCACGGTGGATGGCAATGCCACGCCCCTTGGTAATATAGCCTTCAATGGGATCCCCAGGTACAGGGTTACAACACTTGGCGATTCGCATTAAGAGTCCTGAAGCCCCTTGGATAATAACACCATTTTCACTGCGAACCTTGAGAACATCCTTGTTTTCGTGCTTGATTTCGCCACCGTTGACCAATTCTTCTGCTTCTGCTTTAGCCTTGGCTCTTTCCTCTTCACGGCGTTCTTTTTCAGTTAATTTATTAAAGACACTGACCGGACTAATGTCGCCAAAACCAACCGCTGCGTAGAGAGATTCTTCGCTCTTCACACTGACTTTTGGCAAAATAGCTTCAATGCGTTTTTTATCAAGGTATTTATTGGCAACATAGCCCTGCTCTTGGAAATAAGAAACCAGCATGTCACGGCCTTTATTCACTGACAACTCTTTGTCTTGGTTTTTAAAGAACTGACGAATCTTATTACGGGCTTTATTGGTTTTTACCAACTTAATCCAGTCACGGCTTGGCCCAAAAGAGTTAGGGTTGGTGACGATTTCCACCACATCTCCCGTTTTTAATTTGGCTGTAAGGGGAACCATACGGCCATTAACTTTGGCCCCTGTCGCTTTTTCACCCACTTGCGTGTGAATGGCATAGGCAAAATCAATTGGTCCCGAGTCTTTTGGCAATTCCTGCACAGCACCTGTCGGTGTAAAGACGTAGATACGTTCTGAGAAAATGTCTTCTTTGACCGAGTCCACAAAGTCCACTGCATCGCCATTTGACGCATCTTGTAACTCCACAAGCTCTTTGATCCAGTTCATGCCAACCTTTTGTTCGGCCTGATTAACCTTGCCGCGGACGCCTTTTTTATAAGCCCAGTGAGCAGCTACCCCGTACTCAGCCACTTGGTGCATTTCCTTGGTGCGGATTTGAATCTCAATCGGTCCTTTAGGGCCATACACGGTGGTATGAATGGACTGGTAACCATTAGCCTTCGGCGCAGCAATGTAGTCTTTGAAACGGCCCGGCATTGGACGCCACAACTCGTGAATGTAACCGACCATGGCATAAACATCGCTCTGCGTTTCCATGACACAACGAATAGCAATCAAATCAAAAATCTGATCAAAGCGTTTTTTCTTGTCCCGCATTTTCCGATAAATGGAATAAATGTGTTTTGGTCGACCATAGACGTCACCAAACAAGCCTTGCTCAGTGGTATATGACTTGATTTTGGTAACAATATCATCCACCAAAGCTTCACGCTCGCGACGTTTTTCATTCATCATATGGGAAATCTTATAAAATTCTGTTTCGTTCAGGTAACGGAAAGCCAGATCTTCTAATTCCCATTTGATACGACTAATCCCCAAGCGGTGCGCCAAGGGAGCATAAATTTCCATGGTTTCGCGCGAAATGCGTTCTTGCTTGTCCTTACGCAAATGCTTGAGGGTTCGCATATTATGCAGGCGGTCAGCCAATTTCACCAAAATCACTCGAATGTCTTTGGACATGGCCATCAACATTTTACGGTGATTTTCAGCTAACTGTTCTTCGTGCGATTTATACTCTACCTTACCTAACTTGGTTACCCCGTCAACAATATCACGAACATCTTTGCCAAAGTCGAATTCCATGTTATCTAGGGTAATATCGGTATCTTCTACCACGTCATGCAAAAAACCACAGGCAACCGTCACAGCATCCAAATGCAAATCTGCCAGAATCCCCGCCACCTGAATCGGATGCACAATGTAAGGTTCTCCTGACTTTCGCACTTGATAAAAATGAGCAGCCGTTGCATAATCTAACGCTTTTTTCACGAAAGCCACATCAGTGTCATTCATGTATTTGGCTGCTAAGGCAACAACTTCTTCTCCTGTTAAATTGATTTCTTTTGCCATTTATTTCCTCGTCTAAGATTTCTTTTCCCTATTTTAACACTTTCACCCCAAAAGCAAAAGGAGGAATCCTTAAAGAAAGCGGTTAGAGTAAGCATTCGTCATCGAAAGTTTTTGACTAGCTCATTTCTTTTTGACGAACCAAATGTTTTCTTTCTGAAACCTAAAGATAGTTCGCATTTTTAATTGATACAATCGCTTTCATGAGCTATAATGAGTAGGTAACATCATTTTTAGGAAAATGAGGAGATTTTATGATGACAAAAGGTTACATGTCAAAAAGTGCCATTTTTTTGGCCATGTTAGTTGCTGCTGGCTCTGCCCAGCTTACCAAAGCAGAGGAAACCACTGCTGTTGAACCGCTGACAACGACTGCTAGCACCACAACCAGCACTGCAGAAACAGCTCCGCTAGTAGCAGATACCACGCCAGCAACAGCTACTGCTGATACAGCCGTTCCAAGCCCTGTAAACCCAACAAGTTCTGAAATGACAACTGCATCAGCTGACAACGCTACCGTGACGGCGCCTGTGGAAGGGCAATCTGTTGACGTTCGTATTCTATCAACAACGGACCTCCACTCTAATTTGGTCAACTATGACTATTACCAAGACAAGGAAGCCCAGTCCCTTGGCTTAGCCAAAACAGCGGTGCTTATTGATGCAGCCAAAAAAGAAAACAGTAACGTTGTGCTCGTCGATAATGGTGATATCCTCCAAGGAACCCCATTAGCTACCTACAAAGCTATTGTTGATCCTGTTGAAGCTGGTGAAGTTCACCCTATGTACGCTGCCTTGAAGGCCCTTAACTTCGATGCCTCTACCCTTGGTAACCACGAATTTAACTATGGCTTGGACTACTTAGACCGTGTCATGGCAACTGCCGGCCTACCAATTGTCAATGCCAATGTCCTTGATGCCAAAACTGGAGAACCTAAATTTAAACCCTTTGATATCCTAACCAAAACCTTTACTGATAAAGATGGCAAAGCTGTTTCCTTGAAAATCGGTATCGCAGGCGTTGTCCCTCCTCAAATCATGAGCTGGGATAAGGCTAACCTGACTGGAAAAGTCACTGTCAAGGATGCTGTCGAAGCTGTCAAAGAAGTCATCCCTACGATTCGTGCTGCAGGTGCAGACCTTGTCCTTGTCCTTGCCCACACTGGTATCGGTGATGACGTCTATGAAGTCGGTGAAGAAAATGTTGGTTACCAAATTGCTAGCCTTGAAGGCGTTGACGCCGTGGTTACAGGCCATTCACATGCTGATTTCCCAGCCTTGCCAGACGGCAGTTTTTACGATAACTTCAAAGGTGTTGACGGTAAAAAAGGCTTGATTAACGGCGTTCCTGTCACAATGGGCGGTAAATACGGTGACCACCTCGGCTTAATCGATTTGAACCTCACTTACACCAATGGTCAATGGAAGGTCAATAAAGACCTAAGCCGTGCTGAAACACGTAAAATTGACAGCAAATCAAACCAAGTTGATCCTACTATCATCGCGCTTGCCAAAGAAGCTCATGATGGCACCGTTGCTTACGTCCGACAACAAGTTGGAACAACCACAGCCCCAATCAACAGTTATTTTGCCTTGGTCAAAGACGACCCATCCATTCAAATCGTTAACAATGCGCAACGCTGGTATGCAGAAAAAGAATTGGCTGGTACACCTGAAGCCAATCTCCCATTATTGTCAGCTGCTGCTCCATTCAAAGCAGGAACACGAAATGATGCGTCAGCTTATACCGACATTCCTGCTGGTCCAATCGCTATCAAAAATGTTGCTGACCTTTACCTGTACGACAACGTCACTGCTATCTTAAAAGTGACTGGAGCTGATTTGAAAGAATGGTTAGAAATGTCTGCTGGACAGTTCAACACGATTGACCCAAGTAAATCAGAGCCTCAAGATTTGGTTAATACGTCCTATCGCACTTATAACTTTGATGTGATTGATGGGCTTACCTACGAGTTTGATGCCACTCAAAAGAACAAGTACGACAGCAAAGGTAATCTGGTCAATCCAGATGCTAGTCGTGTCCGCAACTTGAAATACATGGGCAAGGACATCGATCCGAAACAAGAGTTTATGGTCGTGACCAATAACTACCGTGCGAGTGGTAATTTCCCTGGTGTGAAAAATGCTACCCTTATCCGCCTGCTCAATCTTGAAAACCGTCAAGCCATTATCAACTACATCGTTGCTGAAAAAACCATTAACCCAAGCGCTGATAACAACTGGTATTTCGCTGACACCATCAAAGGCCTCAACCTTCGTTTCCTCAGCGCTGACAAAGCTAAGGGCTTGATTGGTAACTACAAGGACATTAGCTACGTTGGCCCTTCATCTGTGGAAGGCTTTGGCGATTACAGCTTTACTTATGTCGCACCTCGTCAAACCGAGGCAACAAACCCAACCCTTCCTGGCAAGACCTTGACGGAACAAGATCGTCAAGCCATCCATCAACTAGCAGCCCGTGTGTACCAAGAAACACACCAAGCAACTAGTGGAAAAGACAGTCAACTACCTACAACAGGTAGTGCAGACTCAAAAGGCCTCGGTTTCTTTGGCATTAGCCTAATGGGATTAGCTGCCGTCTTTAGTCGCAAACAGGAGCGTAACTAAAGCTTTCTGTCGCTAGAAGGTGACCTCTAGCACCTTGCCTTAGACACTACTAACAGATGCCTTCTCTCTAATCTATTAAAGATAGGGAGAGGGCATTTGTTTTATTGTCTATTCTCCTCAACTGCTTTTCTGCTTGACTTCATAAAAAAACAAACTAGCTAATGAAAGCTAGTTTGTCTTATTTTGGGAATAGGAATGTTTTTTTAGTTTTCTTCTTTGCGTTTTGCAACTGCTACGACACCAGCTGTTGCCATAACTGCCATTGCTGCTGCTGTGAAGAATGGGTTAGCTGTTTCACCAGTTGATGGCAATTGGTTAGTAGCTGCCTTAGTTTCTGACTTAGCAACAGGTGCTGCTTTGCCATCAGCTTTCTTGTCGTCTTTAACAACTTTTGTAGCTGGGACAAGCTTGTGAGCATCCATCGTTTCTTTTTCAGGAGCTCCTGGCATTTCTGGTTTCTTAGCCATGTCTTCAGCTTGTTTTGCTAATTTTTCTTTAAGCGCAGCAACTTCTGCTTTAGCTGCTTCAAGTTCTGCTTCAACTTTCTGTTTTGCTGCTCTTGATGCTTCTAGGTCGCGGTTAGTACGTGTGCGGCTTGCTTCCAAGATTTGTTTTTCTTCTTGCAATTGTGACACTTTAGCGTTAGCATCAGCCAATTCTGCTTCTGTGGCTTTCTTAGCGTCACGAGCTGCCTCTAAATCACGGTTGGTGCGTTTACGGCTTGCTTCCAAGACTTGTTTGTCTTCTGCTAGTTTTGCGTTGTCAGCGTTTGCCGCATCTAATTTAGCTTGTTGTTCAGCAAGTTCACGTTTGCCAGATTCAATCAATTTTTCTAAAATCGCTGTTTCTGATTCTAACTTAGCTTTATCTGCATTAGATTCATCTAATTTAGTTTGCAGTTCTGCTAACTCACGTTTCGCTGCCTCAATCATGCGATCATACATTGCTCGATCTTCCTCAGCCTTAGCTAATTCCGCTTCAAGCTCAGCTTTTTTACCAACTAATTCAGCAATTTGTTGATTTTTAAATTCTAACTGCTCATTAGATTGCTCTTCAGCATTAACTTTTTCTTCATTTAATTTTTCAATTTGTTCATTTAGGTTAGCAGCTTCCGCAACTAGTTCTGAAATTTGTGCATTTTTAAATTCAAGTTGACGATTTCCTAGCTCAACTTTTTTATCTAAAGATGCTTGCTCATCTAGTAAAGATTTAATTTCTTCTGCTGCTGCCTTAGCTTTGAGATGACTTTCTTCAGCTTGAGCTCGACTTTCGTCTAATAACTTATTGTAATCTTCAACCTCTTTTTCAATTGTTTTGCTTTGTTGATCGATAATGTTATCACGTCTAGCAATAGCTTCGCGAAGCTTAAGATTCTGGTTATAAGTATAGTACCATTGAGATGCGTATGGTCCTAATCCTTTTAAAACTTCTCGTCTAGCTTCTAAAACTCGAGAATTCTCTTCCGCCTTAACTTCTGTTTGGCTTGCTAATCCCGCTCCTAATACACTCAAAGCTACAGCTACTGATGCAGTACCTTTTTTTAATTTTCTAAGCGAATATTGCTTATTAGTATTCTTTCTAGCCATTTTTTCTCCTTATTTTTCTTTTGCCTAGATTTTTTAGAGTGGTCTCATTCCAGACCGTCTCCAATAAAACCATTATAGGCAATAAGTACTTTAAAGAAAAGGCCACTTTTTTCAAATTTTACTATTTATAGATTGGAATTCTAATTTTTTAAACACTTAATCTTTAATATTCGCTTCCCCTTCATCTCATTTGGAAAGCTCTACGTTACTAAATAACCTGTCTTCACCTATTTTTTTTCTTAGGAAAGCGTTGAGTTTATCAGCAACTACACTAGGAATCATTTGATTAAAAAACAATATCTCTGTTTGAGAACTTCGTTCAAGGATAACATCTGTGACGATTACATCGTATTCTTTCTCTAAGGCAGTTAAATCAATTGTTGTAGTGTTTAATTCGGCAAAATTCATGATCTCAAAAAACTCTCCGAAATAGGCTTTTAAAAAGTTTCCTACGTTATTATAAGATCTCTCAATCACCAGAAGTTTCAACTTACGTCTCGAATGACTAATTTTTAAAAAAAGATTTTCCCAAGTAATAAAGAGACAATATAATAAATGATTTAGCATTATTTCGCTTAGCTTTTTGCCACCTAAACTAAAGAGTTCCCTGACGGAAGCAACGAAAGTCTCATAAATCAACTGATAATGCTTCTCAAAAAAACGAATGTACTCTTTTTTATAATCATAGATTAAGAAATTGGCGCTGATATCTTCTTCTCCCACGATAACAGTTGTCTGAAGATGTCTAGCAAGTTCATATTTATTAGATATGCTTAATCCGAGAGTACTCTCTATATTGTCTAGCAAAGAAATCCATGAAACTATATTTTTAGGTGATAAAACTTCCTCTTTTCCTTTAACGCCTAATTGAAAAGATGCTCCTAGTTCTAATTCCTCATTCATGTAATTTGAAAAAATCTCAGAAAGAGCCACTTCCTCCAAAGGACGATTAAATTTCAAAGCAAATAGGGAGGATAGGTCTTTCATTTCCAAAGAATCTTCCAACGTTTTAAGAAAAAGATTTTCTAGTCCTTTACGTTGTCGATTAAGGGTAAATCCTTTGTGAAAGCGAATCAAATTGACCCCACACAGTAGTTTCAAATGTTGAAATAGCGCAAAATTTATGATGACATCTGTTTGTTTTACCATTAAATCAATGAAACGCTCAACATCATGTTGATTGATAACACCATCAAATGGCCATTCGGAAATAGTGTAGGCTTCTGAGAAGTATTTAAGATAAAACAAGCGGATTTGATGCTCATTTCCCACAACCATAACAGGGCTTGTTGAAATCTTAATATCAAATTCTTTTCTAAGATAGATGTTTGTTCTGGTGATGAGTCGCTTTAACGTTGATAGACTAATAAATAACTCTTCTGCTAAATCCTCTAAAGAATCAAACTCTTTAAAAAACAAGGCTGACAAGAGCTGTAAGGACTGGGATTCTCTCAGCCCCCTTTGATAGACTTCCTGCAAGCCACAGTAATCATTATAGTCAATGGTTAAGTAACCGTCTTCGTAAGTAATCCGACCGAGGGATTCCATAAATTGCAAATTAGCAATACAGGCCTGTAAGGTTGACACCGTTATATCCAGTACTTTGCACAGTTCTCTATCCTTGTATCCCATTCTCTCTGAATGTTCTGTTAAGTGGGCAATTAACTCAAGCTCTCTCCATTGTTGCTTGGTAAAAAGTTTACTAGCATGCGTCATGTCAGTTTTATGTCCTTCTTTAGTGATTTCAATTTATCTAGTGACTGTTTCAGTCGATAACTTTGTTGCAAAACGACTAAATTATAACATACTTAGTCTTGGAGAACCTATCAACTTAACTGATGGTTCAGCTAACAACTGTGAAAATCAACTTTTTAAACACCAAGTTTTTTTCCTCAAATTAAAAAAGTGAACCGAACCAGTTCTTCAAATTGTCTTATTTTAGCTTTTTTCTCTAATTTCGGACAATTAGATACATTTTAATATCCCCTAACGGGTCATATTTTTTTCTTTTTTTAACTTTTTGACTTATTTTATAACAGTATGAGAGACGTAACCCTGACCCTCACTTCAGTGCCAAGTAAATACCTCTTTATCTTATTCAATAGGAAACATTTCAGACAGTTTTGAAAGGCTATAACTTGTTTGTTGCTATGACTTGTGCTAATCTTGGTAGTGATGACTGATAGTTTAGATAGGAGTTTTTATGTCAGACTTAACCATTGTTTTTATCAGCCTTAGCGGAAATACCCTTAGTTTTGTGAAACGGCTGTCCCTTTATTTAGCCGAAAACCAGGGGTGCCATGTTAACCAGATTAACATTAAAGATTTGAAGCACGAAACTTTTCCCGTTGAGGAGGATTTTGTGGCGATGCTGCCCACTTATCTAGAAGGTGGAAACGGCGTTGACTCTGGCGAGGTAGAGATTCTGACCAACCCTCTAGGCGATTTTATAGCAGCTCATGACAATTATAAATATTGTATGGGGATTATTGGTTCGGGGAATAAGAATTTTAACAACCAATATTGCCTGACTGCTAAACAATATGCTAAGCGCTTTGGCTTTCCCATGCTTGGTGATTTTGAATTGCGGGGCACAAATGATGATATCGAGCGTTTAGCGAACATTATATTAGAGAGGAGAGACGCGTTTAGGGCTTCTTCTGAAGGCTAAGCTTTACAAGTGTCTCAAATCATAGTAGACTAAGGTTACACAAATCAGGGATTTCCTGGACTGGTTCGAAAACTTCCCAGAATAAAAAACTAAGTAACAAGCTTTCACAACCTGACAACGCCTTGTCAGGTGCTATTTGGTGTCTTCTATTTAACACCTGTTACCGTTTTTTCCAGTCTGGGACGTCCTGTCTCAGACTTTTTTTGTTTTGACTGATGTTGTTGTTAGCTATTTTTCTCCTCAAGGTAAGAGGAGCTCTGTTACTCATTAGAAAGGTTTTTATGACTAAGCAACCTATTATTATTGACTGCGATCCTGGTATTGACGATAGCTTAGCGCTTTTGTATGCCCTGAAGCACCCGAAACTTGAGGTCATCGCCATTACACTGGTTCAAGGCAATGTCCCTGTTTCCATCGGCTTACAAAATACCATTCTTCTTTTAGAACGGGTGAACCGCCTTGATATTCCCATTTATCTAGGACGTGGGATTCCTCTAGAAAGGGACTATGTCTCTGCCCAGGATACCCACGGTATAGACGGTCTCGGCGATAGCCTGCTCCAACCTTCAGTAATCAAAGAAGCTGAAGCCCTGACCGCTGCTGATTTTTTAGCCCAGCATTTCGCTGAGCCCTCTGAGACGGCTATTATCGCCCTTGGTCCATTGACCAATGTGGCAGAAGCTTTGGGTCAAAACCCAAATATGGGCAAACATTGCCACCGCTTTGTTAGCATGGGAGGTGCCTTCAAAGCTCATGGCAATTGTTCTCCGGTGGCCGAGTACAATTATTGGTGTGATCCTCATGCAGCCAGACTAACCTTTAAACAGCTGGGCCGCAAACTTGAAATGGTGGGGCTAGATGTGACGAGACAGATTGTCTTGACCCCAAATCACTTGTCTTACATGGCTCGACTCAATCCTGAGGAAACTGTCTTTATTGAAAACATCACCCGTTTTTATTTTGATTTCCATTGGGAATGCGAACACCTGATTGGCTGCGTCATCAATGACCCTCTTGCCGTGGTCTATTTCTTAACTCCTACCATTTGCCAAGGTTTTGACAGTTATACGGATGTGGCAACAGAAGGGATTGCTCTTGGTCAAACCGTTGTCGATCAATACGATTTTTACCATAAGAAGGCAAACAGCCATATTTTGACGACGGTGAACAGCAAGGCTTTTTGGTCCGAATTCATCGCTACTATTTTAGAAGTCCCTTTGCATCAGGTCGTTCAAGACCTTGACCATTTACAGTTAGGATAAGACATGACAAAAATCAAAACACAGGTTTTAACCTTTATCGCTGCTGCAATTGCTCTTAACTATCTAGGAGCTAATATCGCCCTCTTTCTCAAATTGCCCCTTTACCTGGACATGGTAGGCACACTACTAATCGCTCTTTTATTTGGCCCTTGGCTTGGCGCAGTGACTGCTATTGTTAGCGCGCTTCTTTCTTGGATGACAACGGATATTTTCGCCCTCTTTTATGCTCCAGTGGCCATCATTACTGCTTTGACTGCTGGGGTTTTCCTGCGCCAAAACAGCAAAGCTAAGGACTTGATTTGGAAGGCTTTGTGTATTTCCTTTCCTGGCACACTAGTGGCTTCTATCATTACGGTTACTCTCTTTAAAGGGATCACCTCAAGTGGCTCCAGTCTCTTGGTGCAGATGTTACATGGATTGGGGATTGACTTAACGGTCAGTGTTATTGTCATTCAGGCAGGTACGGATTATTTAGACCGTTTGGTTAGTCTACTCCTCGTCCTCATGATTAGCAAGGCTTTACAGAAACAATTGCCTCATCTTTTCCAGATTTAGAAGGATCTTGTGTCTTGAAAAATGTTATAATAGAAGGACTATATGGATTTTTTCAAAGAATGGAGTACTTATGAAAACAACTGTGGAATACCTGACTAAACTTGCTAACATCCCTTCTCCAACAGGTTTTACTCGGAAAATCATGAACTATGTGCATGACGAACTCAGCCAATTTGGCTATGAGCCTGTCCGTACCCATAAGGGAGGCATTATGGTGTCTGTCCAAGGTAAAAACGATGACAAACACCGTGTGGTGACGGCTCACTTAGATACTCTGGGGGCTATGGTTCGTGCTATCAAACCTGACGGTCGTTTGAAAATGGACTTAGTGGGTGGCTTTGTCTACAATTCTATCGAGGGAGAGAACTGTACCGTACATCTTGCCAAATCTGGAAAGGAAATTTCTGGAACCATCTTACTTCACCAGACATCTGTGCATGTTTATAAAGACGCGGGCAGTGCGGAACGCAATCAAGCTAATATGGAAGTGCGCTTGGACGAAAAAGTCACAACGGCTGACGAAACACGCGCGCTTGGCATCGAAGTCGGTGATTTCATCTCTTTTGATCCGCGTGTCATCGTGACCGAATCAGGCTTTATCAAGTCTCGTCACCTTGACGACAAGGTCAGCGCAGCTATTCTTATGGAGCTCCTAAAATGCTACAAAGAAGAGCAAGTGGAATTGCCATACACGACCCATTTTTATTTCTCTGCTTTCGAAGAGGTCGGACACGGTGCCAACTCAAGCCTACCAGCGCAAGTGGTTGAGTATTTGGCAGTTGACATGGGAGCTATGGGAGACGACCAAGCAACGGACGAATACACTGTTTCCATCTGTGTCAAGGATGGCTCTGGTCCTTATCATTATGAGCTTCGTCAACATTTGGTAACCCTTTGCCAGGACTATCAGATTCCTTATCAGCTAGACATTTACCCATATTACGGTAGTGATGCTTCTGCTGCGATGCGAGCAGGGGCTGAGGTACGTCACGCACTTCTTGGGGCTGGTATTGAATCCAGTCACTCTTATGAACGCACTCATACAGACTCTATCGAAGCGACTGAACGACTGGTGGATGCCTATTTGAAAAGCACCATGATTGATTAAATTAAAGTTAGAGAAGAAGAAAATGTGACCAAATTAATTCTTATTAGAGGAAATGCTGCTAGCGGGAAAACCAGCTTGGCGAATGCCCTCCAAAGTCAACTTGGTGAAAACACCTTACTTCTTTCTCAAAATAAATTAAGACGCGAAATGTTACTAGCCCATGATGGTTTTGATACGCCGACAATTCCATTATTGAAGCATTTGATTACTTTTGGAATGGCGAATTGCGATTATATCATCTTAGAAGGTATTCTAAAACCAGATTGGTATGCCCCTGTTTGGGACTTTATTAGCCAACAAAGCCGTCTTCAAGTCTATGCTGATTATTATGATATTCCTTTTGAAGAAACATTAAAGCGCCATTCAAGCAGAAGTAAGGTCGAGGAAGTTGGTGAGGAAGTTCTGAGAAAGTGGTGGAATGAAAAAGATGACATCAAAATAATCTCTGAAACATCTTTTGACAAAACTGTCACCTTGCAAGAAGCACTCAATTACATATTACAAGACATCACAAAAAGGTCAGGATTAACTTCCTGACCTTTTTCTTATTTCTCAACCCAATCCAACGTCACTTCAAGACCATAGTGGTCACTGACGACTGGTGCATCTCCTCCTTCAAAGGTAATGCGAGACGCCTTGATGTCAAAATCCTTGCTGGTAAAAACATGGTCTACCTTGAAAGCTTCTTTATTATCTTCCCAGCCATCAATATCAGCCACAATACTGTGATCACCAAAAACATGGTCAGCAACCTTATGGCTATCTTGTAGGTTTAGGGGGCTACCCATAATCACTTGATAACCCTCTTGATCCGTTGGATTGTTAAAATCTCCCATGACAATCAGAGGGCAATTCAGAGACAACAGTTCTTTTTCTAACCTCTCCCACTCGCCCAGGAACCCCTTGTCAAACCAAGACAAGTGCACATTCACAATAGCCACTTCCTTGCCATCTAACTTGGTTTTGGCGACGAGCGAGCGTCTAGTATGGTAGTCTGTTTCATCATCCATCGCCGACACGAGAATATCTGAAACATGAATAGGTTGTTTTGATAAGATTGCCACGCCTTCATGGTAAATGTCGTAGCCAATATGGTTATAAGCCCAAGACCAATAATAGTGCTGTCCCCGCTTTTTGAGGTAATGAATCAAGAGAAGAGCAAAATGATCTTTATGAATGGTTGGTGTCCCGGGAATAGGTTGATAGCTCGGTAATTCCATGGCCAATTCGCTTTCAATCAGTTGGTTGATTTCTTGCAAGCAAATGATATCGTATTTTTCAGCTAGGATATGTTCTGCCAAATCAAATAATTTTTTAAGGGCATTAGCTTCCATCCACGAGTGGGTATTCAGCGTTAGTAACTTGGTCATTAGTTCTCCTTTATAAGACAAGAAGAGTCATAGCTCACCAGCTGCTGCTAGGACCTATCACTCTCTTGCTCTATTCTCTTAAAGTTCTACGGTTGCTACTGGAGTTTTAGCAGGTTGAGCTCCTAAAGATGTCAAGGTCACATCTTGGATCTCTGCTGTGTTGGTAAAAGCAACCACAATGGTTGTTTCACGCTCTGCTGATTGAATGGCAGCAAGGTCTGCTACCACTAAAAGATTTCCTGCTTCAATACGTTGCCCTTCGGTGACTTTTACTGAGAAAGGAACACCATTTAGGGCTACGGTATCAAGTCCCACGTGCACCAACACTTCAAGACCACTGTCTGTCAGTAAACCAAAGGCATGTTTGGTTGGGAAAACGCTGGTCACAAGGCCAGATACTGGTGCATAGATATTGCCATTAGTGGGTTCCACAGCAAACCCATCGCCCATCATCTTAGCAGCAAACACCTGGTCTTTCACACCTGTGATTGGTAAAACGGTTCCGTCTGCCACTGATAGCACTTCTACTGTCACGTGTCTAAAATCTTTGGCTGGCATTGGTTTGTCGGCTACTTTTGCCATATTGACTTCTGGAATAATAGCCCCTGAATCAAGCAAATCTTGAATATCTGATTTCAAAATATCTGCTTTAGGTCCATAGACCGCTTGGACACCACTACCTTTGGTAATGAGACCCATAGCACCTGCTTTTTTCCAATCGTCCTCAGCACCAACTTTAGCGGGATCTTTGACCGTCACTCGCAAGCGGGTCATGCAAGCATCGACATCATCAATATTGCCTGCCCCACCAAGGAGATTAACGATTTGCACGACTTGAGAGTTGCTATCTGTCATAGGGGCAGCAGAGGTTTTAGCTTTGTTGTCATCAAGCATGTCTGCTTCATAATTGCCTAAACGGCCAGCTGTTGCGAGATGCATTTTCTTAATCATCATATCCGCAATAAAGTACATGATGACTGCAAAGAGGATAGAGACCCAAACAAAGTTAATCAAATCCATGCCTAGACCTGCTTTAAGGGCCATAGGAGTACGGGTCAATAATTCAATGTTCCCAAATGAGTGAACACGGAGATTCACAAGGTCTGCCATGGCAAATGAAGCTCCCTGCACAAGGGCATAAACAAGGTAAAGTGGCATTGCTGCAAACATAAACATGTATTCAAGTGGTTCAGTTACCCCTGTCAAGAATACCGCTGCCGCTGCTGAGATGAACATCATTTTGTATTTATGTTTTTTATCGGCATCCACATTACGGTACATCGCTAAGGCAACCCCCATCAATGTTCCGGTAGCACCAATCATTTGTCCTACTTTGAAACGAGCTGGAGTGACTCCGTCCATTAACTGGTGATAAGCTGAAGCATCTGAGCCTTTAAGGTGAACAAGGTCTGTTACCCAAGCTAACCATAGAGGGTCTTGTCCAAATACTTTTGTTCCTGCTGCTGCACCTGTCATGACTTCATAAGTTCCCCCAAGAGCAGTATAGTTCATTGGAATGGTTAACATGTGATGCAGACCAAATGGTAACAAGAGACGTTCCAAGGTACCATATAGGAATGGGGCTAGGATTGGAGCTGAATCTTGTGAAGAGGCAATCCACATGCCAAAACCATTGATTCCAGATTGGATAACCGGCCAAACAACCACCAAGACAAGCGCTACTAGGATAGAACGCAAGATGACCACAAAAGGTACAAAACGTTTCCCGTTAAAGAAGGTCAAAACTTCAGGAAGTTTACGGTAATTATAGTATTTGTTATAGGCTGTTGCTCCTACGAACCCTGCGATAATCCCAACAAAAACCCCTGTGTTTAGGGCTGGAGATTCCAAGACACTGGTGAAATAATCTTTAACGATCATTTGAGTACCAAGGAGACTTGTGATTTTTGCTTCTGGATCAGCTAGCATAGCACCTGACACTCCATAAAAAGCACCTGTAATTCGATTGATCAAGACAAAAGCAAGACCTGCGGCAAAGGCCCCTCCTGCACGTTCTTTAGCCCAACTACCACCAATGGCCAAGGCAAATAGCAAGTGAAGGTTAACAATGATAGCCCAACCAATCTGAGCAATAATGTTTCCTAGAGATGCCAAAAATGCTGAGTCATGGTTAATCATTGGAATGGAGTTTCCGATACTGATCATTAAACCAGCCGCTGGCATAACAGCAATAACGACCATAAGACATTTACCGAATTTTTGCCAAAACTCGAAACTAAACAGTTGCTTGAATGATGTTTTCATTCTACTTCTCCTTTTTAACATCCTCAAGAAATGAGGCAATCGCTATCATGCATCACGCCATGAGGTAGTGGGTTGCAAACGATTTACGCAAACGTTTGCGCGAATTGATAAATTCATTATACTCGCCTTTCTGAATTTTGTAAAGCGTTTTCTTAAAAAAGAATAGGAGAATCTTGTCACCCCTCTTACAAAACGGTCTCCCTTAACTTAAAAAGAGGACACAAAAACCCTTCGCTTGTTCAATGGAACATCGCAAAGGGTTTCGTTTACTTATGGCGTTATCGATTGGGTGGACTCTCTTTCAACTATCTGATGAGGGATCAAATGAATGGTATCCTGAATATGATCAGTTGCTAACACTAAAGTGGCAGCCTTTTCTCCCAATTGGTAAGGAAAAATCTCTACCGATGTCAGTGACGGGGTGGCCAATTCAGCTAAAACAGAGTTGTTAAAACTAATCATAGGCACTTTTTGTTTGGGATGGTTTTGCTTTAACAGGCGTTGCAGATGAATAGCTAGCATATCATCACAGGTTACAAAGGCCGGCTGAGGGTGGTTGGCTAAAAACGTTTGGATCCGCTGATCGATATCCTGTTCCGTTTCTGAGGAGAGGCTAATGGTTTGAGCGGCCAAACCTTGGGACGTCATTTTTTCGGCATATCCAATAAAGCGTTCAGCCTGCACCAATTCGTCCATGTCAGTATAGGCGTAAGTGATTTGCTTAAACCCACGTTCCAGCAGAAAAGCTGCGGCATCGTAACCTGCTTGGCGATTATCATTATCCACAAATTTAGCATTGCCGTTATCCGTCACATAAGACTGCCCTACGACCACACAATCCACAGCTTGTTTTTTAACAAAATCAAAAACCTTGTCATCTGTTTTGGAATAAAGAAAAATCAGTTTGCCAATGTGTCCGCTGCGAATCATGTTTTGAACATTCTTCAATAGCTCGTCATCACTGCGACCGGTCGCTAGACTGACCATGTAGCCATTGTCTGTGCAAACACCTGCGATGCCTTGAATAATCTGCATGAAAAAAGGATTGTTGCCGAGAGAGTCTTGGCTCACGCGCACTGGCAAAATAATCCCAACCGCATTGGACTGTCGCTTGACCAGATTTTGTGCAGAATAATTGGGGGAATAATCCAATGCTTCCATCGCTTTTCTCACGCGCTCTTTGGTTGCCTGACTAATCATGTGATTGTCATTAATGGCTCGCGAAGCCGTCGATGCGGATACCCCTGCTAGCTTTGCAACATCTTTAATGGTAACCAAGTCTTCCTCCCTCAATCATCTTTTTTACTAGCATAGTCATTTTCTTAAGCCCTGTCAACTGTTTTTCCACATTGTGGAGCAGCTCACCTGCCTTCCCTTTTTTGAGGACACTTAAGTTTTCTAAAGGAGCGTTTCCCTAAAAAACTAAGCAAGCGAAGGACTTGCTTAGTTGTCATCAGATGTTACCTGCAATTCCAAGGCATAACTAATAGCACTTAAGGCGTATAGCGGAGCGGTCTCTGTTCGCATAATACGAGGACCCAAACCCACCTTAATGGCACCTGCTGCCTCAAACTGAGTGATTTCAGCTGGGGAAATCCCCCCTTCTGGTCCGAAGATAAAGAGGAGTTTTGACCCTGGTTTAACTTCTTTCAATTCACGCGCCAAGGTCGCTAGCTGACCTGCCTTAGCTGTCTCCTCATAAGCAATGAAGATATGATCAAAGCTAGAAAGGCTTTTTAGAAACTCTGCTTTCTGTTCAAAAAGATGCACTTCTGGCACCACATTTCGTTTGCTCTGCTCAGCAGCTCCTAAAACGATTTTAGCCAACTTGTCTTCTTTTTTAGCTAATTTTTTGCTATCCCATTTGACCACTGACCAGTCTGCGGGGTAACCCCATAGCGCACTGGCTCCCAATTCAGTCACTTTCTGGGCAATCGTGTCTAACTTATCGCCTTTAGGAAAACCCGAAGCGATGGTCACCTCAACAGGCAGCTCAACCTGATCTGGCAAAGCCTCTATAATCTCTAACTCATGAGCCATACTATTGGTCACCTTGGCTAAATACTTAATCCCGTCGTCAAAGACCAAGACAACTTCTGCCTCGTCAGCCAAGCGCATCACTTGAAACATGTGCTTGATAGTATCTTTATCGGTAATTGTTACCTCTTTTTCTGCTTTGCCTTTAATAAAATACTGTTGCATTAGCCGCCAATCACTCCTGAGATATCATATGTTTTTTTGAACACTAAAGCGTTCCACTCGCCTTGAACCATATGTGTCTCAAGGAAGAAACCTGCGCTAAAAGCAGCTTCTAGAACCATATCCAGTTTCTCAGAAATAATACCAGATAAAATGAGATAGCCTTGGTCCTTGACCAAACGGTAAGCATCCTCAGTCAATAAGACTAAGATATCCGCCAAGATATTGGCTACAATCACATCCGCTTCTTGACCAACCCCTTTTAAAAGATCTCCAGCAGCCACATGAATGTTGTCTGTTCCTTGGTTTAAATCAATGTTTTCTTGAGCCACTCGAACAGCCACATCATCTAAATCATAAGCATAGATGGTTTTAGCACCTAGCAAGGAACTGGCAATCGAGAGGACACCTGAACCGGTTCCTACATCGATAACCGTTTCGCCGCCACGAAGGACTTGTTCCAAGGCAAAAAGGCTCATTTTAGTTGTGGGATGTGTCCCTGTCCCAAATGCCATTCCAGGATCTAATTTAATAACCTTTTCCCCAGCAGAAGCTTCATAATCCGTCCAACTAGGGACTATTGTCAAATCATGCGTGATACGAGCAGGCTCATAATAGGCTTTCCAGTTGTCCGCCCAGTCTTCCTCAGCCAGTTCCTGACTGTCCACAGTAACCTGACCAACCTGTAATCCAAAACTAGCCAACTCCGCTAACTGTTCATTAATGGTCACGGTCACATCCGCTAAATTAGTGCTACTTGGGTAATAGGCTGTGATAGCTATCATGTCAGACTGCTCCACATCTGGGTATAATTCCCCAAAGCGGTCCTCCTGCCCAATATAGTCTGCGCTATCCGCGATAGCAACCCCTTGACTGCCTGTCTCAATTAACAAATTTGAAACAGCTTCTTCTGCCTCACGATGGACTGTAATTGTCAGCTCTTGCCATGCCTTCATAACGATACCCTTGCTGCCATATCATCAGTGGTCACTTGCCCCTAGCCTAAACCCTAAAACCAGTGACCCTCTATCAGATCAAAGCAGCCTTTCCTTTCAAGCTTCTTTATATTTATAGTAACATAAGCTAATGCGATCCTGTGTGCCAGATATTGCACTGCTGTCTCAGAGGATTCCTATTAAGGACAAACACAGCACCAAGGCCTATTGTCTCATAACCCCAACCTTTATCAGGGACGCATTGCCTAACAAATCTCAGCCAATCTAAAGGTAGATAGGCTCTTGATAGATCCTATTTTACCATATTTTATACCAGCTACATCAAAAAAGAGCAGCTCTTTCTCGTAAATCCAGAAAAACCAATAGCTGATTCGCCTGTTGAAGCTCCAAGCCTTTGAAATAGCTAAAAGGCCTTTCATTTTTCAGGAACCTTTTAGATCATTAGATTAATAACATTAAAAAATTTATAACATCTATTGTATTCTTAGATGTCAAGTGATATACTTAACCAGTAATAGAGTTAACTGGTTAAGTATTTTTGAAAGGAGTTGATGATTAACCATGAAACAAGGAAAACATCTTTTACCCCTTGTAGGGCTACTGTTAACCTGCAGCCTTGCCCTAACAGCCTGCCAAACACATTCGCAAAAGGGGCATTCTCAGGAGCCTAAAAAGCACCAAAAGGCTACGAAAAAGAAAAGTAAAAAAAGCAGTAAAACTACGAAAAAAAGAGAGCATAAAAAAGTCCCGGGAATTGATGTCCCAACTGATGATGGCTTTTTATTGACAAGCGAATCGCAAATTGAACGCAAAACAGATACGGGCATTATTGTGAAGCATGGCGATCACAAGCATTTCTTCTTCTATTCCGATTTGAAGGGGACAAAGTGGGCCTATCTCATTCCTAAGGACTACAAGGAAGCACAGCCTACTTCTAACCAAGCTGCAAGGTCTGGATCAGTAGTCTCAACTGGTCATGCTGGAGACGGCTATGTCTTTAATCCAGCTGACATTGTTGCTGAGGACGCCTATGGCTACACTGTTCGTCATGGGGATCATTACCACTATATCCTCAAATCAAGCCTACCATCAGCAACCATCAACCACATCGCATCAACCACACCTCACTTGCCATCAACACCACCTAGCATTCATCAGCAGGGGGGTATCCCAGGAATTGACTTCAAAACTAGTGATGGCTTCTTATTTGATGGCACCAACATTAGCGGTGTCACTGACACTGGAATCCTGGTGAAGCATGGGAGCCATTTGCACCCTATTAGCTTTGAGGACTTAAAGCGTAGCAAATGGGCTTATTTGGTCGACCAATACAAATCAGGCCATACCAAAGCCCCACAGGGAAATTATCATGCCCAGATAGCTTATCTAGCTACGGGACTCAAAATAGACCCTTCACGTATCAAGCAAATCCTAGCTAATGATGGGCAGGTCGGCTTTGAATACCCTCATGAAGATCACACGCACGTCATCTGGCTAAAGGATATTGATCTTTCTAAGCCATTTAAAACTCCAGAAGAACAGATCCTCAAAAAGATAGACGGAGAAACCTTTGAACAGCGCAAAGAAAGACTCATCAAAGAATTTATGGATCGCTTCAAGGTTCGTCGTGAGGACATCTCAATTGAGGGCAACTACATGACCATTAGTCATGGAGACCATGCTCACATCTATAAGATTGACCCAGAATTGCCAGATGATCCTGAGCGCAATGTCAAGACAGAATCAACCAATCTAGAGGTCGAAACTCAGCTCGTTTATGGTCCTTTCTATACGGAAAATTCATCTGAAAATCTAACACGTGATGGGGTCTATAAAAAATATCACCCAGAGGGCATTAAAAACATCAAAAACTTTATCCATGTGTTGTTTAGTACAAACAGTGAATACGGTGACATTGAGGTTAATGGCACTAAAACCAAGCGCGTTCACTACCTTGTGCGTAAGGACTTAGACTGGAAGGACTTGAACATTAAGCGTCCAGAGGCAATCAAGCATGAGGGGCGTATCTTTAAGGGCTGGAATGCTGATTTACCAACAGTTGGCAAGATGGACAGAGAACATCAACGCTTCTATGTAGACTTTGATAAGGTTAGAAAGCAGCCTACCAAGGCTGTCTACGGGCCAGGTGATGATGTTTCAGACCTTGACTTAGAAAATTATGTTCCTGTCTGGTTCACCACAATCTTTAATGGGCGATTGAAACTTAACGGCGTGACTCAAGGAGGCTTCTTCTACAATGTTCGTAGTGGTCTTACCTGGAAGGAAGCTAAGGAGCAAGGACTTGTTATCCCTGAGCCCGTCCCAGATCCAGGCTATGAATTTATTGAGTACCGAAGTAGCGTGAACCTTGCCAATAACTTTAATCTAACTGATTTTGCTAAGGGATTTTCTATCACACAAAATGAAAACGATAAGGTAGCCTTTACTGGCCTATTCCAAGCAGCCTTTGGAACTACTGCTCCTTATATTGGACCTTACATCGCTGTTAATCCTGACAAGCCAACTGATCTAGAGGATCCTAGCAGACACCCTAATTATTACTTCCACGATCCGAGACAATATGTAGCCGTTGCCTTTAAGGCAGGAGAGGGCGGACAGCTGATTAGTCGAGCTGGTAAGGGTAAGACTGCCGTTTACCTTGTTCGTAAGGGACACTCATTACATACAGCTGGTATCCTACCACCATCAGTACAGCCAGATGCCGGCTACAAGCGTGATTACAATAAGCCTATTATTTCAACTGAGGAATATGGTAAGGAAGTCACTGAGGATATTGTTTATAACGTCAACTTTGATAAAATAACCAACAACGAGGTTACAGGTAATAGTAGCCACTCAGGGAATACCTGGCTACCAGGTGATCCACTACCTAAAGAACCACAAACTCCTAATCATACTGGTAGCACTGGAAGCTGGTTGGAAGAATTTGTAGGATCTGGTTCTGACTCCGACGAAAACGACCTATTAGCACCTGACCCTGAGCTTGTTGGTAAAACACCGGTAAGCGATAAATCAGCCAGCTACTTTTTAGGTGAGTCAGAGACAGCTAGCAGCACATCAG
The DNA here is from genome assembly GCF_056500955.1 of Streptococcus sp. F2. Classification (NCBI taxonomy): domain Bacteria; kingdom Bacillati; phylum Bacillota; class Bacilli; order Lactobacillales; family Streptococcaceae; genus Streptococcus; species Streptococcus sp. F2. Next base: position 6,872 of record NZ_JBWKAI010000009.1, on the reverse strand, counting down.
TAGCTAGCAACAACTAAGCCATAGCAGGACTGATTGATAATATCAACTGCTCAGCTGATCTGGCCTACCAGATTAAAGACTTAACCACCCCAAAAACAAAGCCGATTGATCCTAGCCACATGTGGGGATAGGTCAATCGGCTTTTTGATTCTTATCGTAGCTATCACATAGCAGTGGTGTTTGCTGACCTGTTTAGTGTACCAGCTAGGTCTGCCTATTGACTTAAATAATCAGTTAAGCGAACCTTCAGCTGAGGAATGACCCGATCGTCCGCTAAAAAGTCATCAATAGCCATCAGCTGATAGCCTTGTCCCTCATCACCAAAAGCAATATGATCTATCATATCCTGATTCATAAAAGCCACCAGAAATACAGCTTGGCTGTCAGGATTAACAAGTCCCGGATAAACCCTTTCCCAAACGACCGCGTCCTTGGTCAACGCTAGGCCTAACTCCTCATAGCACTCACGTGACGCACAATCAAAGGGAGCTTCAGCATTTTCACGACCTCCTCCTGGTAAATCCCACATATTAGGGTAAGGGATCGTTGGTATCGCGTCACGCAAGATGGTCAAAATCTTACCGTTACTGATCAAGGCTAACTTTGCCCCAGAAAAATTGACTGTTTTATCTAAAAGTTTCATGACTACGCCTCACCAGTCATCAAAGCAACCTTAGCTCAATGCCAACCACGCCATACTTAGCCTGGCGGTCTTTACTGTAGTACAATTCCATATCCTCTGGTCTGGCTTGAGACAGCTCTTCTTGACGATAGCCACATTTTTCCAGCGGCAGCTGCTGATAAAGCTGCCGAAAATCATCAAAATAATGTAGCCCTAAGACCTCTGCTTGCAGGATCTGGCTGTGATCCTCTGTACAATAAAAGCAAATCCAATCTCCTACCTTAATACCCTGCCTTTTTTCATCATTCAACCGTAGTTCAATAGTCTTCAAGCCCGCCTCAATCATAGCAAATGGTCTTGGCGTCAGCATCATCTCATGTATCATCTTAGTACCTTGGATAAGGGTAACTTTCTCCCTCTTCTAATCCTTGTTGACCTTCTTCAAAAGCTTGCGCATTCCATTCCAAGCCGAAATCAACCTTGCTATCATCCGCTAAGAAATCCATTAAATCGCTGTGCCCTTCAATAGCAATATCGTTGAGAAATTGCGCAAAGTAAGCTAAGAATTCACGAGAAAAGCCCTTTTTGGCATCAAAAGGAATGGTAACCAAATAATCTTCTGCCTCAAATTGAGACTTGGCAGGGTTGTAAAAGAGCACATAGTCCTCAAAGATAATGTCGTCTTGAGTCACTTCGCCGCTGTCGTCAATGGTTTCAATAGCCTCTTTATTTTGAGCTTCTAAAATAAAGGTCACTTCCACCGCGTGATTTTTCTTGTCCCAATCCATGGCATAATCATACTGAAAATGTTTGTCCATTTCTTCTTCTAATACTGATAAAAAACCATATTTTGCCATCTTTTTTATACCTAGTCTTTCTAAATGTTGTTATATAAGTCTTTACAAGACCTCATTAGTTTACTTGACATTTTTTGTGTCCCTTATCAGGGTTAATTTTTGTAACTTATTAAATTCTACATACTCACGACTAGCTTTTTCTTTTGCGAATTTCATCGAAATAGAGCCTTTACCTTCTAGAATTCTATATTAACAGAAATTAAGAAAGTTATCTATACTTGCAACAAAATGCGCCTTAGTAAATGAACGACGTCTCTCTATCAAATCTTCAATGTAATCAAAGATGGATTATCGCCTTTGACAATATGATCAACACTAATATTATAGCACAGAGGAGCTAACGATGGGTGCTGAAGAACAACTGAAAGAATTCCATACATGGCAACATATCGCCAATAGCCTTGATTTGATGTATAACGAGCTTTACCAGTTTGATATAGAATATCATTCCTTTAGATGTAAACGCCTTGAAATAAGCCGAGAATGCCCCCTAGAGGAATTAGACGCCATCAAGACAAGAGACTACGTTCATTGCTGAAACTATCATCGCATTCATGGTAGTCTTAACTACCAAACTCCCATGACCAAACGAATTATCGCTTAAAAAGCACTTTATAAAAATTGTTCAGAAAAGTGTTGCCTTTTCAGACTAGGCTATTGTCGTCGGAGGTTTAACCTACCTAAACATTCACTACCGCTTGCCTTACGATAAGAGTATATTGTAGTCAATCAAGACTGAACTTTCTTAGTGAACGTTCAGTCTTTTTACGTGGTCAAAAGACAGTTGTTGCCTGTTCTCATTAGGCTTGGCAAACGCTTTTATGATATAATTTGGGTATGCATAGAAAAACCATTATTGATTTCAAGGAGCTTGGACACCGCTTCTTGTTTGAAAAACCCTTACTAGAGTTAGTAGCCAAGTCCTTAGATCAGGTCGGCCCAGTCATTCAACAGGTTCAGCACTACCAAGAACTAGGCTACTACGTGTTGGGTTACCTCAGTTACGAAGCAGCTGCTTTTTTTGACAACGCCTTACAAACCCATAATGACCGGTTAGGCAACGAGTACCTTGCCTATTTTACGGTACACAAAACCTGTCAGAAAGAAGACCTTCCTCTCGATTATGACAGCATTACTATCCCTAACCAATGGGTCAGCGCCACTCAAAAAGAAGCCTATCAAAAAGCCATTGAAACCATTCACCATGAGATGCGACAGGGCAACACTTATCAGGTTAACTACACCCTTCAATTAACTCAGGAACTCAATGCCGCTGATAGTTTAGCCATTTACAATAAACTCGTCGTTGAACAGGCTGCTGGCTACAATGCCTACATCGCCCATGATGAGTTTACCGTTATTTCAGCTAGTCCTGAATTGTTCTTTAAACAGGAAGGCAATCAACTCATCACCAGACCTATGAAGGGTACCACTAAGCGCGGGGTTAATACCTGGCTGGATCAACAAGAACATGATTGGCTCCAAGCTGACGGGAAAAATCGCTCTGAAAACATGATGATTGTTGATTTGCTCCGCAATGACATGGGAAAAATTTGCCAAACAGGCAGTGTTCGTGTTGATAAGCTCTGCGAGGTGGAACAATACTCTACCGTCTGGCAAATGACCTCAACCATTATTGGTGACCTCAAAGCGGACTGTAACCTGATAGACATTCTCACAGCCCTCTTTCCTTGTGGCTCTATTACAGGGGCACCAAAAGTCTCCACCATGGCGATTATCAAATCCCTGGAGCCAAACCCAAGGGGAATTTATTGTGGAACTGTTGGCATTTGCCTACCTGACGGTCGCCGCTTCTTCAATGTTCCCATTAGAACCATCCAGCTCAGTCATAACCAAGCTACCTATGGTGTCGGAGGCGGCATCACTTGGCAAAGCAAGTGGGAAGACGAATACGAGGAAGTACATCAAAAAACAGCCTTTCTCTATCGGCACAAACAAATCTTTGACCTCAAAACAACCGCCAAGGTAAAACAGAAAAAAATAGCCTTCCTTGAGCAACACCTCAATCGGCTTAAAGAAGCAGCCACTTATTTTGCCTACCCTTACGATGAGAAAGCTTTGCAGAAACAATTAGCAACCTATTTGGAAGACAAGGACGATGCTGCCTACCGCTTGACGATTAGTTTATCCAAAGATGGAAAGATGAGACTCTCTGATCAACTTTTGGAACCTTTATCAGCCGATTTTCTGACAGCTCAACTCTCCTTACAGGACAAGGACGTGACAGCTTCGCCTTTTACCTACTTTAAAACCAGCTATCGCCCTCATATTGAGCAAAAATCTTATGAACAGGTGTTCTATAACCAAGCGGGGCAATTATTGGAAACTTCCATTGGCAATCTCTTTATCCAGCTGGGTCGGACCCTCTACACACCACCAGTGGCGGTGGGTATTTTACCAGGCCTATTCCGCCAAGAACTGCTAGCTAGCGGTCAGGTTCAGGAAAAAGAGTTAACACTAGCTGATTTAAAAGAGGCGAGCGCTATTTTTGGAGGAAATGCTGTTCGTGGCCTTTATCCTCTCAACCTTGAGCTTACTCATCTTAATGCCCTCTTAGTCAGCGATCATGCCTAAACTGACACTCATCTTTTGTTATTAAGGAACCTATGATACTCTTAATTGATAATTACGATTCATTTACCCACAACCTCGCCCAATATCTAAGTGAATTTGACGAGACTATTGTCTTGTATAACCAAGACCCAAACTTATATGACATGGCCAAAAAGGTTGACGCGCTAGTCTTCTCCCCCGGACCTGGTTGGCCAAAAGAAGCTAATCAAATGCCAAAACTCATTCAAGACTTTTACCAAACAAAACCTATCTTAGGAGTGTGTTTGGGACACCAAGCGATCGCTGAAACTCTAGGAGGAACCTTACGCTTGGCTAAACGTGTCATGCATGGCAGGCAAAGTACCATTGAAACACAAGGCCCTGCCAGCCTCTTTCGTTCCCTCCCAAAACAGGTTACCGTCATGCGCTACCATTCCATCGTTGTGGATCAATTGCCCAAAGACTTTATCGTGACCGCTAGAGACTGTGACGATCAGGAAATCATGGCATTTGAGCATCGCTCCCTGCCACTTTTTGGCCTACAATTCCACCCAGAAAGCATCGGAACCCCTGATGGCATGACCATGATTGCTAACTTCATCGCAGCCATTCCCCGTTAATCACATCCGCAAAAAGAAAGGAGGACAGTTACATGCCCGATCATTTAGCGCTCCGCATGCGCCCCAAAACCATTTCAGAGGTCATCGGACAAGAACATCTTGTTGGAGAAGGCAAAATCATCCGTCGCATGGTGGAAGCCAATATGCTATCGTCCATGATTCTCTATGGTCCTCCAGGAATCGGTAAAACTTCCATTGCTAGCGCTATTGCAGGTACTACCAAGTATGCCTTTCGGACCTTTAATGCCACCGTTGATAGCAAAAAACGTCTCCAAGAAATTGCTGAGGAGGCCAAATTTTCAGGAGGGTTGGTATTGCTACTAGACGAGATTCATCGGCTAGACAAAACCAAACAAGACTTCCTGCTCCCCTTACTGGAAAATGGTACCATTATCATGATTGGCGCAACCACTGAGAATCCCTTCTTTTCAGTGACACCCGCTATCAGAAGCAGGGTCCAGATTTTTGAACTGGAACCTCTCTCCAACGAGGATATCAAGCGTGCCCTTCGAACTGCCATTACCGATAAAGAAAGAGGCTTTGCCTTTGACGTGATGCTTGACGATAATGCTCTTGATTTTATCGCAACAGCCACCAATGGCGATTTACGCTCAGCCTATCACTCCCTGGATCTAGCAGTCATGTCTACAAAGCCAGATAGCGACGGGAAACGACACATCACCTTAGACACTGTTGAAAATTCCTTGCAGCGCAGCTATATTACCATGGATAAAGATGGCGACGGGCATTATGATGTCCTATCTGCCCTCCAAAAAGCTATTCGTGGTTCCGATGTCAATGCCAGTCTTCACTATGCGGCACGATTAGTGGAAGCAGGCGATTTACCAAGCTTAGCTAGGCGGTTGATTGTGATTGCTTATGAAGATATTGGCTTGGCTAATCCTGACGCCCAAGTCCATACCGTTACCGCACTTGATGCCGCTCAGAAAATCGGCTTTCCAGAAGCACGTATTCTAATTGCTAACGTGGTCATTGATTTAGCCTTATCCCCAAAATCCAACTCAGCTTATCTGGCCATGGATGCTGCCTTAAGCGATTTGAGAACATCGGGAAACCTTCCTATCCCAAGGCATTTGAGAGATGGGCATTATGCTGGCAGTAAGGAACTGGGGAATGCCAAAGATTACCTTTATCCCCACGCTTACCCTGAAAAATGGGTCAAACAACAGTACCTGCCAGATAAATTAATTGGCAAACAGTATTTTTCCCCCAACGAAACCGGAAAATATGAACGTGCCCTGGGTGCCAACAAAGAGCGTATTGACAAGCTTTCTAGTCACTCAACCGGTATCCCAAAGTAGGAAACGGTTACATTTTTTAGAGTTGGGACTTGAAAAAATCTGAGAAAGTGGTATCATAAATATACAGAAACATTGCTGTGGCATACGAATCCACATCTAAGTGTTGACCGACTATTTCTTTGTATTTTCGGGAAACAAAGACTCTTTCTAGTCTGCAAGCCGTTTCACGCGGACGCAACTTCCAAGAAAGAGCGCGTTACCCACCTGCTTATATTGCGCGGGCTCAATACAAAAAGTGGATCACCGGTGCCAATACAGCATTCTTGCCTCCTTAGCTCAGTTGGTAGAGCAGTAGACTCTTAATCTATGGGTCACAGGTTCGAGCCCTGTAGGGGGTATAAATAACATGTCGAAAACCTTGTTTTATCAAGGTTTTTTGATTTTTGGTCAACTTTTGGTCAACCTTTTGATAAGTCTAACTTGTTTTTAGAAAATTCCTTATCTTATTATTTTCATTTTCTGCTTTTTCTTTAATAAGATGCCCATATGTCTCAGTGATTTGCTTTATATCCTTATGCCCCATATTTTCTGCAACTACCCAGATATCTATACCATATGCTAATAAAATACTCGCGTACGTATGCCTTATTCCTGTTGAACTCAGATTATAAGGTTCAATTTTTAGCCTCTGTAATAGTTGTCTCAAATGCTTATTAACACTGTTATTGGTAGGGACACCAGAGTGAACATTATAGAATAAAAACTGTTCCCTATTTTCAATTTCTTTCTGATTAAAGATTTCTTTTTGCTCAATCTTCAACTTTTTAAGGACTGTGAGGGTGGCATCATCAATAGGTATAGACCTTACTGAGGTCTCAGTTTTAGGTGGCTTCCATTCATAGGAAATACTATCGTAACGTCTATAAGTTCTGATTTC